>JAYVUR010000050.1:0-4102 GCA_043787715.1 Candidatus Melainabacteria bacterium | reverse complement strand
AACTCATTAGCGCATCAACAAGAGGATATGAAGTATTAGCAGCTCTATGATCTGGAATCTCAGTAAAAAATGAACGAACGGACTTGAATAAATCATCACCTGATAAACTTTGCTGCGATTTTTCTTTTGTTGTTACAAGTGCCAAGTACTACGAACGTAGTCTAAATTCCTAAATTCCCAGAGTCTTAGGCATTAGGATGTCTAAGTGCTGCAATAATTCATCCTGTTTCTTTGTTAGTTCTTGAATAATTATCTCATCATCAAAAACTTTACACTTTATGTTACGAACCAAAAGTAGCAAATCTTCTACGCTTGTTTTGTCAGGTAATTTATCTTTGATCTTCATAAATAGAAATAGTGCTAAAAAAGTTATCAGTAAAAACCCTTGCATTGTCTCGTGACTATGAACCCTAAGTGGCAACAAATTTAAATCAGATTTTGAAAAAGCAAATAATCTTTCTATTGACTGTCTTAGATAGTAGATTGATACTATTTCAGATTCAGGTTGGTCTGATGACGAAATGAGGACCATAATCCCTCGACTTAGCATTTTTTCCTCAAGAGCGTCTTCCTCGTCCTCTTCTAATCGTCTCAACAAAAGGTTTCTAGTTTCTCTACTTTTACGCTCTTGGTCTAGCACTATGTAAGCGAAAGCTCTCTTACCAAATAAATCGACCTCTTTCTTTTTAATAAAAAGAACTCGCTTTTTGCCAAGTATAGTTGCATAGCAAGGCTTCTCTAAACCAGGAACATCTTCTTTAATTAAATTCTTGTACAAAGTGCTGGTCGCAGGCATTCTTGTGACAAAATTGATCTTACGATTGTAAAGATCTAAAAGATTACTTTCCGAGTAATAACCAGCATCAATTAATACAGAAGTGGTCTCTATCGAAAAGCTTAAAAGCTCTTTAATAGTGGTTTCTAAAGAACCAACATCTGAAATATTACCAGGAACACATCTGTAGTAAATAGGAGTATTTTCTTTGTCTGCAACAAGTAAAAATTTGATTTGTTTATTGATTACACCATCACCATACCCCCACGTGGTGAACGGAGTGTCTATTTGATTAGGTAAGGCTGTTGAATCAATAATAGTGCCTTTATCAGCAGTAACAAACTGTTTAATGAATGCTTTGAAAAAATCCTTATGTAAAGTGTCATCCCCAACTTTTTTTAGCATAACGCTAATTTGCTGAGAGCTTAAATGAGACTCGGGGAGTAGGTTCTGAAGAATATTGCCTTGATACCAAGTGCTTACATGTCTCATAGCGGATGGATAAATTAATCGATGAAAAATTAAAGTGAGAATAGATTGATAGTTAGAAGGAAAGACTTTTTTTAGTAAACTTGTAAGCCCAATATTTACGGCAAACTCATTCAGTATAAATCCGTCGCCAAAATCAAGAATAAACTTCTCGTTGATTTTTTTCGATTTGTCGATTTCTGGTTTTCTGAAAATGCCCTTTTCCTTATCAACAACAACGCCAAGATATCTACTCTTCTGGCGTGGCTTCTTGCGCTTAGGGTCCCAATATGCGGTAATTTCGTACGCATACTCTTGCCTGTTAAATTTTTTGTATCGGATGAATGACATAGTGCCTATTAGGCATCATACAATAGGTATAAAAAAACGTCAAATCTTTGACGCAGCAAGGTTCCTAATGCCTATACATGCGGGAATTTAGGAAATTGCATTCCCTCGAGAATATTTCGATCGCTTATTGTAAAATGAGCATACTGCCCCATAATTGCTGGTCTCCTTTTGAACGAGATGACCTTACAATTATGGGCTTTTTATTTGTATTTACTTAAAATTTAACTTCAGGCTGGAATCTAGGCATAATGGGGGTATGTTTAGAGCTAATGATGTTGTGGCTGAAACTGTTGGTATGGCTATTGCTGAGAGGTATTTTGGACTGGCTCTTAACCAAGGAGCAGGTGGTCCAATTGCAGTGCTCTGTATAAAGCCTTTGGTTGTGGGTGTTGCACCTGTGATGATTAGTCGAAGGATAGGGGATGCTGAATTAAGTTTACTTAGAGGTAACGAAAACCTTACTCTAACAGTTGTCTATGAGGGGGCTTTGAAACTGTCAGAGCAAACTATTAGCGATGCATTCGAGACAATTAGAACACCTCGTCGCTTTTCATTACGCTAGAATACTAGTAATGAAACGCCTCACATTCGTTATAACAATATTATTATCTACGCTCGCCGCCTGTTCTCCCCCCCAAGCTATTAGCGAGCATGAACGCCGCCCCTATAACAATGCAGCACTATATAATGGACGAATTCATTATCAAGCTCCTGCTTCTTACTGGGATGCAGTTGCTTCTTCGGTGCCGATGCGCATAGATGAGTATGAGATTAGTTCGCAAGATGCTGGTCATAAGCAGTCTGCGGTACTTGCTGTTTACATTTTCCCAGGGCATGCTGGTGGAGTAGATTCTAATATCGCTAGATGGACAGCTCAGTTCAAAAACGACTCACATAAACAAGTTGGCAATGAAGAGCAGTTTAATCTCGGTGATATGCCTATTACTACTATCACTATTAGTGGTACTTACCTCAAACCTAGTGATGCTATGAATCCAGCTAGTGCTAAGACTGAACTTGCGAACCAAGCACTCTCAGTCGCGCTAGTAGAGTTGAGAAACGAGACTTGGTTTTTCAAGCTTATTGGTGATGCTGACTTAGTAAAAGCTGAGAAGGATAATTTTAATAAACTGATAGATAGTTTTACTCTTAAATTACAATGACAAATATATTAATCCCCTCTCTCTTACTTGCGCTTGTGGCATGGCTTGTATATAGTTCAACTAGACGTATTGAAGCTCTTCAGCTTGAGCTCAAAAGTCGTCAAAGTGAGCAGGATAAGCTGGAGCGATTAATTAGAGATGAGATTGCGCGTAGTAAGGATGAAGTGCTTCAAGGGGGACGCGATTCTAGGCTGGAGCAAAGCAGTAACCTTAAACAGTTTAGTGATACTCTCTCGCAGCATATTAGAGATTTATCCCAGTTGCAGCATAAGCAGCTAGATGGTTTTGCGCAGCAGCTTGCTAACTTGGGTCAGTTGAGTCGTGAAGATCTTTCTAAGATGCGCGATACTATTGAGGGTCGCCTTAAGCTATTGCAAGATGATAATAGCCGCAAGCTGGAGCAGATGCGTGAGACTGTAGATGAGAAGCTGCATAGTACTTTAGAGAAGCGTCTTGGCGAAAGTTTCCAGCTGGTTAGTGAGCGCCTCGAACAGGTGCATAAGGGGCTTGGTGAAATGCAATCACTGGCTTCTGGTGTTGGTGATCTTAAGAAGGTTCTCACTAATGTTAAAACTCGTGGTATCTGGGGTGAAGTGCAGCTTGGTATGCTGCTTGAAGATGTGCTTGCTCCTGATCAGTATGTTAAAAACTTCGGCGTGAAAGCTAATAGCCAAGAGCGAGTGGACTTCGCGGTGAGGCTGCCTGGGCAAGGCGCTGAGCCACTTTGGTTGCCGCTAGATTCTAAATTCCCGCAAGAAGATTATCAGCGTCTTATTGAAGCTCAGGAGCGCGGTGATATTGAGCAAGTGGAGCTGGCTTCGAAGCAACTAGAGCGTGCGGTTCGCGATGAAGCCAAGAGTATCCGCGACAAATATATTTCGCCGCCGACTACTACTGATTTTGCGGTTTTGTTTTTGCCAACCGAAGGGCTTTATGCTGAGATTCTGCGCCGCCCCGGTTTGGCTGAAATATTGCAGCGCGAATTTAGAGTTGTGATTGCAGGACCTACCACTCTAGGCGCTTTTCTAAACAGCTTGCAGATTGGTTTTCGCACTCTTACTATTCAGAAGCGTAGTAGTGAGGTTTGGGCTTTGCTTGCTGCAATTAAGAAGGAATTCTCCGCCTTCGGTGATATTCTCGATAAAACCCACGAGAAACTTCAGCAAGCAAGCAATACTATTGATCAAGCTGCATCTAAGTCTCGCACCATAGAGCGCAAACTCGCTAAAGTACAGGAGCTGCCAGCGTTTGAAGCTGAGCCTGCGAAGGTCTTAGGGGTGGAGCTTAATTAAAGTCTAGGGACATGATGCTCAGTCCAGAGATTGATTTAAAATCTCTGATGTTA
>JAYVUR010000049.1:0-2913 GCA_043787715.1 Candidatus Melainabacteria bacterium | reverse complement strand
TTCAAGAAGTCTTAGTCGAAGGATTATCGCAGCGCAATCCACGCAGGCTGGCTGGAAGAATTTCCGACAATAAAACCACTAATATAGATGTGCCGGGGGTTAGTGATATGCAAGCCCAGATTGGTGAAAGCGAAGAAGAATTGACTAAGCGTATCTCTAAAGAATTAGAGCAATACTTCGGCAAGATTATTCTGGTTGAGATAACTAAGGCTAATGCTTGGGCGCTGCGGGCTTGCGCTATTGTGAACCCAGAACTGCTGTTAATGGATCGCCACGGTGACTGCGTCACCTCGCTATGACTAAATTTTGCGAACGCAGCGAAGCAATCCACCCCAAGTAAGATGAAATATACTTAATCTTACCCCCAGCATAATATGTGTTACTATTTATTTTCAGTTAATATTTAAGCAGTATATGGACGCGAGTAGCACCCACAAACAAGAAATCAAAAGCCGCAAGCGGCCACAGTTGCAGCCTTATACTCAATTGCTTGAAGAACTCAGCAATGCCAACAATGAATCAAGGCTGGCTACTAGCAGCAGCGACAAAGCTAGACTTAGTCTAAGCAAGCTACTTATTACCAAACGTTTTTCAGCTATAGATGAAGAGATACTTGAATTAAGCCGTCAACGCCGCAACACTAATGCTGGTGAATTTTTTGGTGATATCTTATTGTTTGAGGCTAAACGTTTAGCCTTCAAAGAAGAAGCTCTTAAATGTCAGACCCACGCAAATCAAACTCAAGTCTAAAAGAGCGTTACTGGCAATATTTTTTTACTGACGATTTTCATAAGGCGACGCTTACTGCTGTGGATCTACAGGAAGCTGCCACTAGCGGAGAAGAATTATCAGAAGCTTATGAACTAGAAGCCAAGATACTACTTAAACGCGGCAGGTTTAGAGAAGCGCAAGAGCTACTAACCAAAGTTAGACACTACTCAGCACTCAAGCATTTTATTAATTTCTTACTTGAAGGTGATATCCAAGCGCTAGAGAGCGGTATCACGGGTAGTGACCTAGATAGCCAAATCTTCAGAGCACAAGCAATGCTGTTCAGTAAAATCTACTGGGGCTCTAATCATAATCTTGAACCAATAATAGAGGTAATATTCAAGCAGCTATTAGATGAAGAAGATTACGATAGAGCGGTGCTTGCTTCACTGCAAGCTCTTGAACTTATTATCCAAGAGCAAGAATTCGGCAAAGATTTATTAGAGCCGGTCGCTAGGGAGCATCTTGACAATTTGCTTGAACTCTCTAAGCGTGCGCGCTACAACTCCACTCGCGCCAAGGTCTATCTACTGATGGCAAGAATGTTCAAGAACCGTCAGGCCGCTGAAGATGCCGAGATATTATTCGGCAAAGACGCTAACCAGAATGGTCTTGCTGAAGTCTATGCTATCTATGCTAGTGACTTCGGCGAGAAGCCACTAGAAAATCTAGAGCGCGCCTTAGATATTTTCAGGATCACTGGTAATATCGCCGCGCAAGGTTATATCTACGAGACCCTCGCTTCTGATGCCCTCTCCAAAGGCAATCTACAAGAGGCTCTTAAATATTTTGAAGAGGCTGAAAATATACTTCAAGGTGGCGGGCTTTTCGAGAGACTAGGGCTTGAAATACAAAACCTATCCCTGATGGCAATCAAGGGTGAATTCAAACTCATTAAAGAGCGCGCCCAAGAATTATTAGATTCAGCAATACCCAAATTATTCAAAGCCCAAATCGCCCAAATACTGGCTAACACTCTTATACAAATAGATAGTGATATCACTAGCGCCCGCGAACTGATAGTGCAAGCCTGCGATCTACTTGAGGAACTGCGCAGATACAATCAACTACTACAAGCCAAGAACATATTATTCCAAATAGTTTTACTTGAGGATGATTTAGCGCAAACACTCAAGCTTGGTGAAGAAATCATCCAACTCTCAGACAGGCTTGGTGACGAGGGTTCCAAGGCTACCAAGTATGTAGATCTTGCCTTCGCCATAGTGCGCGGCAATATGGGCAACACCGAAGTCGGTGATAAAGAAATGGAGCTGGCTACTAAGTATTTTAGTCAGGCTATAGAAATATACAGGAATAGCAATAATATTATTGGCGAAGCGGATGTGTATCAGTCGATGGGCAATCTCTTCGCTAATATCAACCGTTCTGAAGATGCTTACAACTCATTCAAGAACGCAAGGGAACTTTATAAATCAGAAAGTGCGCTACTACAGTGTGCTATCACCGATTCACTAATCGGCATATTGATGTTAGATTTCACTATGCTCAATGAGCATACTTACGATATAGCTCATAAACACCTTGAAGAAGCGTTTATCTACTACGAGCGCGAAGGCTTCTATGATCTATGCTGGAAGAACGCTTACTATATAGCTGATCTCAATGAGAAGTTCTATATCGCCACCGATGAAGCTCGCTTCAAAAGCCGCTGCCGCCACTATTATATAGAAATGCTACAAGCAATTCGCAACTACGAAACTCATAGTGAAACTAGGTCAATCGACCTAGTCAATGTCGGGGGCATCACTCCAGAAGAGGCTCTTGGCAAGGGCGCGGCGTTTTTCTTCTCGATCAAGGAAGATGAAATAGCTAGAGAGTTCAAACGCTAGCAGCGTCATTGCGAGGAGCATAGCGACGAAGCAATCCAGTAATACTACTCCACAAGGCTTAGCAGCAGCCTAAATCTAAACCCCAAACCCTAGATATATCAAGCGAAATAAACCGCATAAAGTATTTAGCATCTCTATGCACATATCAGTCAAAATCACAGTTCTAAGCTTACTTGGCTTGCAGTTCATTATGGGCCCTGCATTAGCTGTGATCACACGCATTAAGAATATAACAACTGTTCAAGGATTAAGAGATCATTATTTAACTGGCTACGGTATAGTCGCTGGTCTG
>JAYVUR010000048.1:0-8406 GCA_043787715.1 Candidatus Melainabacteria bacterium | reverse complement strand
AAGCAAAGAGCCAGCCCAACATAAAAAAAGTGGGCTGGGATGGCAGCCGTGCCAAGGTTTATTGCTTACAAAGTGATCAATAAATCCCCCATTTGGCCTATATACCGGTAGCGCCTCTATCGGGAATAAATCTATCTATAAGGCTTATTTTATGGATATTTCTCGCCTAAATTCAAACAAAACACCGGGTCTAGACTCGCTGCAGATTGCTGCAGAGCAAGTCAAGGCCAATAGAGCCGCTAGCGCAGCTGATTCAAGGGACGCTAATGCTGCCATTGAAGTTCCTAGTGATGAAGTTAATTTGGATGGTTTAGAGCGAATGAAATCAATAGTTAAGGACGCGCAAGACATGCGTTTAGATTTAGTCGCTTCAATTAAGGCGGCGTTAGCAGATGGTCATGATTTTAAGTCAGCTGATATTGCTGGAGCTTTGGTTGATGGTGGTTTTGGGGAGTTTTTTACTAAGGAATAGTTGATGCAATATTTAGCAGATATTCTGAATAAAGAAGCAGATGTTTACCACAACTATCTAGAGAATGCTAGCCGTAAGAAGCAAGCACTTATAGAGAATGATTTTGATTTACTTGAATCTATTACCGTGCAAGAAAAAGTACTTTCAGCACAGATACTTAAGTTAGAGTCTGAGCGTTATGACTTCCTTGAAGATCAAGGTATGCGCCGTGATATTACCATCAATGAAATCATGAAGCAGATGCCGGTAGTCGAGCAGAAGGCATTGCACCAGTCAGCTCAGAGGCTTAAGGATGCATTACTTGAGAGCCGCAAGTTTAATGAGACTAATATGGCTCTTTTAAGACAGTCATCGAATTATATCAATCATATGATAAAGATTTTTGCAAAAAACATAGAAGGTGAGCAACCAACATACGGACGAGGGGTCCAAGGTTTCAAATCTACTAAGATTGCAGATCAAGAGGGATAGTAGGGGTAAAACTAAAAAGGGTGTAAGAGTAGGAAATGTTAACAGCTGGTTTTATTCTAATGGGGATACTGTGTATCTTCGGGGGTTTTGCTCTCGAGGGTGGTAACCTCTTCAACATCATTGCCGTTTGGCAAGAGTACATCATTATTATTGGTGGTGCGTCTTCTATTTTCCTTGCGATGTGTCCGCAAAAAATCTTGTTACATATTATTGCGAATATGGCAGCTCCTTTTGGTGGTGATCAATATTCTAAGCCTATTTTTCTTGATGGGCTTAAGTGTATGTATGAGTGTTTCGTTAACCTCAAACGCAGTGGTCTACTGAGTCTTGAGAAAGATGTGAGCGAGCCTAAGAGCAGTTCTATTTTTTCTAATTATCCTAGCTTCTTGAATAATCATCATGCTTTGGATTTTTATTGTGACTCGCTGAAGTTAGTTATTAACTACAATTCTAAACCTGAAGATGTGGAGAATGCTATGGATAGTGAACTTGATGCACATCATGCTGAAGCTCATCTTGGTCCCAGTGGTATTAACCGTGTGGCAGATGCGATGCCTGCAGTTGGTATCGTAGCTGCGGTTCTAGGTATTATTATTGCGATGGGTCGTATTGACGGTCCACCAGCTGAGCTTGGTCACAAGGTTTCAGCGGCACTTACTGGTACTATGTTAGGTATTTATGCTTCATATCTAATATTTCAGCCTATTGCTCAGCATATGGAATATATTGGTGGTGAAGAAACACAATACTTCAAAATGCTTAAAGTCGGTTTAATTAGTTACTTGCAAGGTGCTGAACCAATTGCTGCTGTTGAGATTGCGCGCCGTTCGATTAATAGTTACAACAGACCGTCAGGACTTGATCTTGAGACTTCTATTGCTGAGATTAGACCTAGATAGTTGCTGCTGGCGTAATAGCGAAATATAGTTTGATCTTACGTTTGTTAAGCTCTTCAAGTATTTTAAGATTAATTTCTTCACGCACGCGCATATATTCGTTGTAGTCCGCAGAGAGGTGATAGTAAAGTACCTCGTATTCTATATGAGTGCTAGTTATTTCTTTAAGGTTAACTCGCTCTAGCTTGACTAAGCCTTGGCTTTGATAATTGGTGATAATTGCTGAGATCAGTTCAGGGATTGCTTTTAGCTCATTAAGCTCGGTCTCAGGGCTTACTCGAATAACGAATAATACTTGGCGTCGTTGCATTTTACGAAAGTTTTGAATGCGACTACTCGTGAGTTCTCTATTCGCGATGATAAGTTCTTCACCACGCACCGATTCTAAGCGAGTGGTTTTCAGACCGATCTTGCGCACACAGCCGACATGCTCACCTACTGCGATTTGGTCACCGATAACGAAGGGCTTGTCGAAATAAATACTAAATGAACTAAAAATATCATTGAATATATTTTGTGCAGCAAGTGCAATAGCAATACCACCTATACCCAAGCTGGCTATAAGTGCACTAATGTTGATACCGAAAATGGCAAGTACATGCAGGAAGCTAGCGCCCCAAACTGCGATCTTCACCAGTATATAAATGCCATTGAAAGCAGTTTGTTCATCGAGAGAATTGCTATTTACTTTAAGTAATTTAGCTAAGAAATAACCTAAGAGCTCTTGCAGGCAGAGTGTGAATTGAATTACTACTAGTACCGTAAAAGCTAAATCAATATATTGAGTGCTGCGTGTGTCGAAGCTCAGTGTTTTGCTGGAGCAATATAGGGAAGCTAAATCGTAGAATCTGGGATGTATATGTTCGAAGACATTCACTAGTTGATCGTCGAATTGCGTAGCGGTTTTGCGTGCAATTGCTTTGAAGCGGGCGATAACTACATAGCGAAAAATCCTAAATGCGACCATGAACGCAAGCAGATAGCCAAAAGTAATCACAAGCTCATAAACAGAGTTAGAGCCAACCTGGTAGTGCTTGAGCCATTGATAATCGTGGATTATTGCTTGCATTATAATAATCATAATGCATATAGTAATCTACGGGGTTGGTGCTGTTGGAGGCTTTTATGGCACTATACTCGCTCGCTATATTCAAGAGCATTCTGAGCACCAGCTTAGTTTTATTGCTCGTGGTAAAACTCTTGAAGTACTGAAGACTAAAGGTATAGAACTTATACGCAGAGGCGTGTCTGATTTTGCTGAAGCGCCCTTCGATGAAATAATTAAGCTAGCGGTTAATGCTTATGCTAGTTATTCTGAATTGCCGCAAGCAGCTGATGTGGTTTTGGTTTGTGTGAAATCCCAAGACACTATAGAAGTAGCTAAGAGTATTCGACTTAAAGCTGATGCTTATGTAGTTTCTGTGCAGAATGGTGTCGAGAATGAGGAGAAGCTCGCTTCTGTGCTTGGCAGGGACAAGGTTTTAGGCTGTTTTACTACCTTGGCTGCTGAGAATCTTGAGCCAGGTAAATATATACAAAAAGCTAACTACGTAATTAGTTTTGCTGAAATGCCCGGTAATGAGAATTATAAGCGTGCCACTGAACTTAAAGAATTAATGTGTGCTGCTAAAATTAACGCTAGGGTAACGGATGATCTTTATAAGAGTTTGTGGTCTAAGCTTGTGTGGAATGCTGGCTTTAATCCTCTTAGTGCATTGCATGAGTTGGAAATAGGTCCTTTGATTGCAGCAGAGCAAGAAACAATATTAGGTCTGATGCGTGAGACTCGTGAAGTAGCTCACGCTCAAGGCATTATGATTCGTGATGATATAGTTGAGTTTCATTTTAATAACACTAATACAAGGGCTTGGGATAGTTTTAGAACATCGATGCTACAGGATGCTTTAGCTGGTAAACCTATAGAGCTGGATGATATTCTTGGAGTGCTTATCAAGCGTGGTGAGCAGTGTGGCGTAGCAACTCCTTACGCAAGCAAAGTCTATGACTTATGCAAAGCTAAGTTTGGGGGTGTATAATAGCGGAAACGTGACTTACGTCACGTTTCTGCGCTTGCTGCTTCGCCCAATGACTCATACCATCATCAAACTATTTATAATTTTCTTACTTAGTTGCGCTTCCGCCCGCGCCGCAATACCTTCTGAGATCACAACTATAGTCAAACAAGAACTAGGAGCAGGTCTAAGAATGGATGGTATTGCTCAGCAGGGGAATAAGCTGTGGTTATTGCTAGTACCTAGCGTGCCAGTTCTAAGCAACGGTGTCACCCTTAGTTATAAATCAGCGAATGGTGATTTGTTATTATCGAATGGCTGGATTTATACACCGATTATTCCTGGACCTAAGGACAAGACTAGTACTATTAGAAGTTATGATTTTTTGCCGCAAACTATCAAGGATAATATATTATCCGCAATTATTATCCCGGAATTTATTATCCCCAAGGGGTTTGTGCTGCCTCGTGATCTTGCTATGTTAGCCGGACACTTACCTATTGGTCTATCTGATGTCGAGTTAGCTAGTGATAGAGAAGCTGAATTCAAGCGTAGGTTGAAGCAAGATGAAGCGAATCAGCTTAATTTGCTTAGTTATGATTACAACACTGGTTCTATTAACCATATAGAACTCAAGGATAGTACCAGAATTACTAAACTAGAAAAAGCCTCTAAGAAGCTATCTTTAATTACCGCAATTAAGAAATTTAAAAAAGATATATATCTAGCTGACTTCAATAAATCTACTATCTATAAACTTAGAATCGAAGCTGATGCCGAGCCAGAAGAGTATCTAAGACTCACTAAGGGTGCGGGTCTTAAGGATTTCGCTTTTAGTCTTGATGGTACGCTTCTGTACCTGCTTACTTTTAAGGATTTATTGATATATAAGGTAGATGGTCTTAAATTGTTTAGAACAATTGCAATTGGTTCTGGGGCTTTTGGTTTAGCACCTTTTAATATAAGTGCTAATGAAGCAGATTATATGCTGCTGGCTACTAAGTCTCTTGCTGAAATTGATTTGGTTAGTACTTTTGAACATAGAATTAGTTCACGTATTAGTATTGCTGATCTTGAACTTAGCCCTGATGCTTTTGCTTTTGCTGCTGGTGATTTATTTATTATTGCTAGAGACAGAATTAAGGATAAGTTTACTAAACTGGTGGTAATGGATATAGTTAGTACTAAACTTAAGCAATATATTGAGCTTGATTTTGAGCCTAGAGTCATTAGTAGTCATGCTGGTTCTATTTATGTTGCTGGTAATTCTAAGTTAGTGCGTATTAATCCCGAGACCAAGCAAATCACTGCTAGTCTGGATTTGGGCACTGATCTGCTTGATCCTAGTGCTTTAGTTATTAGTAATACGGGGGCCTTCGTGCTAATCGCCTGTTCGGCAGCTAACAATATTGGGGTCGTTGATTTAGCAACTATGCAACTAGTCAAGAAGATAGCAATTGATTCTAAGGCACAGCAGCTAGTGGTACTTTAATGGCTAGAAGTGCATATATTCATTTACCTTTTTGCAAAACCAAATGTCCTTATTGTGATTTTGCTTCTGAGGCTATTAGTCCAGTTGAACATAGTGTGCGCTCAGATAAATATTTACTAAGACTTGCTGCAGAAATAGATCTGCGTGCTACTACTGGTGTTTTAGATACTATTTATTTTGGTGGTGGTACTCCAAGTCTAGAAAGTCCTGAAACTATAGCTCAGATTATCGCTAAGCTTGCTAGTTATTATGAGATCGCTAAGGATGCTGAGATTAGTCTTGAAGCTAATCCCGGTACTATTGATAAGGCTAAGCTAGAAGCCTTTAGGCTAGCGGGTATTAATCGCATTAGCATTGGTGCGCAGACCTTCGATGAGCTCTTGTTGCAGAAGCTTGGACGCGGTCATAGTCTAGCAGATACTAATAGAGCACTTAGAGATATAGCTAGTCTTGGTTTTGAATCTTGGAGTTTAGATCTTATTTATGGTTTGCCGCAGCAGAGCCTAGAATCTTGGCGTACTACTCTTGAGCAAGCGCTTGATTATCAGCCGCCGCATATATCTGCTTACGCACTTAGTATAGAACCGACTACTCCTTATGGTGCTTATTATAAGAATAGTAAGCATCCAGAATTACCAGTGGAAGATGATGTCGCTACTATGTATGAACTTTGTTCGGCTACTTTAGCTGCTGCTGGTTTAGCGCGTTATGAGATTAGTAACTGGGCTAAGCCGGGTCATGAGTCGCGGCATAATTTATGCTATTGGCTGGCAGATGAGTATCTTGCAGTTGGTGTTGGTGCTCATGGTTATTTAGGTGGCAAGCGCTATGCTAATCCTAAGAATCTCAATGATTACTATAATCTTGACTTCGCTGAACAAGAAGTTATTGTGATTAGCCGTCAAGAGAATTTGCTTGAGAAGATATTACTGGGTTTGCGTTTAGAAAGAGGTATTGACCTTATAGCTGATTACCAACCTTATATTAATCAAGCTAAAGTCGATGAGTTTAGTAAATTAGGTCTTATTAGTGTTTTTGGCTCTACTGGCATAAAATTAACTGAGAGGGGCATTTTGCTTAGCAATAGAGTTATTGCTGAGCTGATTAATTCCTAATGCAGTTTGAATCTAAACGGCTCAACTATATTCTGATAACTTTTGCCAGCTTGGCGCTAATTTTATTTGCTACTTATTTGTATTTAGTTCAGTACCGTAAGCTGGATCTTGAGACTATTATTATCAGCTTCGCAGAAAGTAAAATGGATGGTGACTTGGTTTTAACTAAGTTGCGCTATAGCTTTGCGGGTTCGAGAATAACATTAAGCGCAGAACATATTTCTATATTAGATAAGCAAGGTAAGCTTTTTTTAGAGGCGGATAAACCGGTCGCAATGTTGAGATGGCGCAGTTTGCTGAGCTTAAACCCGCTTAAACAGTATCATTTGCTGGGTTCTGCTTACACGAAGTTATATTTAGCGCGCGACAAAAACGGCAGATGGAATTACCAGAAAATATTTCGTTCTAGTGGCAAACAAAAACCTATCTATGTTGAAACAGCAAGTTTACCTAAAGTAGATATAGATATTATTGATGATTTATACCCAGACCATGAGATTCGTTATAGTAATATGCGTATTAATTGGCGCAAGCAAGGTATTAAACATGTCTATGATATAGATATTGATTCTGGCGATACTAGTCTTAGCAATCATGCTCGCTTGCAGGGTTCTATTGCTACTGGTTCTATGGATCATATTTTACGTCAGCATTTTGATTTGGATTTTGATCTTGAAAAAATTAACTTAGAAGATTTTGCACCTGTATTACATATAACTGGTTTTGATCCTGAGCAAATCGCTTTACTTTCTCGCTTAGGTAAAATTAGTCTTCAAGGTAAATGGGGTTATTTTGGCGCTAAACTACTTAGCTTAGATGCATATTTAGCGGTTGAGCAGCAGAATCTGCCTTTTCGTGCTGAAATCAAAGGTGACTTCAACACTACTAGGGGTGAGACTTTGATGAATTGGCAAGTTGATGCTCCGGGTTTTAATTTGGCTGCTTGGCTTGAGGCTTATGCTAGAGCTTTTGCTGCACACCCGATTAAAGGTGCTGAGCAATATCCGCGTGCTGCTAGTTTAATAGCGAGTAGATTTCGTATTGTTCACCCACAAGAGTTTACTAGTCTTAAGCTGCTCGCTAGAGGGACTGTTAATAAGCCGGAGTTCAAAATAGAAATACCGTTGTTGGATAACAAAGGTAATAGTACATATTATCCAAGTACTGGCGAATTGAAGAAAATTATTGGTAATTTCTCTGTGCGCGATGCTAAAACCCTTGTTAATAAGCTTGTTATCCCACTGAATTACGCTAGTCTTCTAATCTCAGGTTATTTTAGTCATGACTTGGCTTTTGATTTGGAGCTTAAGAGTGACGGTATTACTCTTAAGCAGCTTAAGGCTCTTATTCTAGATTTGCCTTATGCAATGGTGTATCAGGATATGATACGCAGCTTAGAGCTTAGTGGTTTTGGCATATTGGATCTTCATGTTTCAAGACCTAAGGCAGATAAGCCAATTAAGGTTGTAGGTGCTGCACAACTTGCGAAGGTACATATATTTCATCCGGATTTTCCGCTTAATATAAATAATGTTTTTGCCACTATTAATCTTAAAGCTGATCAGTGGGAGCTAACTAAACTTAGTGGAGATCTTGCTGGTGATTATTTCGAAGCCGCTGGTACTCTTGGATTAGATGAAGATCCGCGTAAAGCGAAGATCGCACTTAAATTAGCAATTCCTAAGCTTGATTTAGCTAAGGTAGTGCAATCACATATACTAAGTCTGTTCGCATTAGAGAAACGCATACAATCAGCATCTGGTGTAGTTTCAGATTTGATACTAGAAATTAGAGATGTGCCGCCACAAACCGGCTCAATGAAACGTTTCTATCGCCTTCTGGGTAATTTTGATTTGAATAATATTAGCCTTAATGAGTTTAATAAAGTTAATGGTAAGTTGTCATTTACTCAAGACGGACTTAAGATTAATAATCTTGTTTTCGCACT
>JAYVUR010000047.1:0-2522 GCA_043787715.1 Candidatus Melainabacteria bacterium | reverse complement strand
AGGCTTCATTAAGAGCCTTACCTGTAAGCTCCTTGCCGGTGGCTTCTTTGACTAGCTCTTGCATAGTTACTCTGCGGAAAGGTTTAAAGAGATCTAATTCAATACCTTGGTAATTAAGCAACTCCGTTCCAGTCACTATGCGCGCTACCGTGCGGATCAGCTCTTCAGTTAAACCCATAATGTCATAGAGATCTGCGTAAGCTTGATAAATCTCTATACTCGTGAACTCGGGGTTGTGCTTAATGCTTATACCTTCATTCCTGAATATTCTACCCATTTCGTAGACGCGCTCAAAGCCGCCCACTGCCAGCCTCTTGAGGTGCAGCTCAGTAGCAATGCGTAAATTTAAATCCATATTAAGTGCGTTGTGATGGGTGACAAAAGGCTTCGCTGCTGCACCACCAGCTTCAGTATTAAGTATCGGTGTTTCGATTTCAACGAAGCCGCGCGAATCTAAGAAGTTGCGAATTTCGCGCACCATAATGCCGCGCTTAAGTAGATTCTCGCGAGACTTAGGATTAACAATAAGATCTAGGTAACGCTGTCTATATCTGGTTTCTACATCGGTGATACCGAGACGACGATTCTTGCCCTCGATAATTTCTGGCAGCGGTTGCAGGGTTTTAGCCAATACAGTAATTTCTTCTATATCTATAGTAAGTTCACCGCGCGGAGTACGGCGCAGTGGTCCGCGCGCACCGATAAGGTCACCCTTATCTAGTAGTGGTAATAATTGCTTGAGCGCCTCGCTGCGTTTCTCGGCGTCTGAGAATAATTGAATCTTGCCAGCGTCATCATAAAGGTCAACGAACATCCAATCATTGCGTTGATTATGCACACGACCAGCAACAGTGTATCTATCTTCTGTATGCTCGCCATTAGGCAATGATTCGTACTTCGCGCGCAGTTCATTAGAGCTAATCTCGCGCTTGAAATTATACGGATACGGGTCTATGCCAAGCTCGCGCAGTTCTTTAAGTTTGCGGTGGCGTTCAGCTTGTAGGTGGCCTAAGTCTTGTTCTAGGGCGGTCATTCAGTCTTTAATTATAGCGTTCGAGACCTTTCTTGTAGAACTTTTCAAATTGGCTTAGCAAAAACGTGACATTGGTCACGTTTTTGCGCTTTCAACCTAGAGTGCACAATCTAAGCTGCTATAAATGGATTGCTTCGTCGCTACGCTTCTCGCAATGACCGTTTCAACCGTTGTCTACAGCCGCGATGATCGCCGGCTTACCCTTAACTATACCAAGCCCAGAAACTACAAATCCACCAACCATAGGTTCAATCTCTGGAGCGTCATCTATGCCAACTCTAAAAGGTTTAGCAAGTGTGACGTTAGGCTCGTAACCAAGAGTGCCGGGGAAATCTTGCTCAGGATCTACAATCCCGTCAACAAGCTCAACTGGTTCTTTAGTAAATGGGTTCAATAATTTTTTAGTGGCGCCACTGTCTTCTACATCAAAAGCAGATTCCGGGATAATACCACCAGTATCAACAGCGATGATTTGAATATTAGAAGCAAGCGCTTGCACGGCAGCGACGACGTTAGCGTTTTTTGCTTTGTCTTGCGCTTCCATCAAGTTAGGGATAGCTATAGTTGCAAGAATACCGATGATGATAACTACTACCATCAACTCTACTAGGGTTAAACCTGAGTTCGATCTACCTACTATTCTTCTTGCGCTCAACATAATATATATTATCCTTACCTATCTTATACTAACACGAGATTTGGTTTTTTAGGACTAGCGCTTTCACGCAGTTGATCGCCGATTTGGTTGAAGCTATAAACCGTTAGAAATATCATCAGTGCTGGAAAAAATATCAAATGAGCATCCGTTCTTAAGTAAGGCCAAGCATCACCAGTGAGTGTACCCCAACTAGTGTTTGGTGGTGATAAACCCAATCCAATAAAACTTAAAGTACTTTCAGCGAGTATCGCTCTGGGTATTGTGTAACTTAGCCCAACAATAATAGAACCCAGACTATTAGGCAATATATGCCGGCAAAGTACTTCCAAGTGACTCTCGCCAATGGCAGTACTGGCTTCGACAAACTCTGTAGCTTTGAGTTTGGTAACTTCAGTGCTAGTTAATCTAGCCACATCCATCCAATTAATAAAAGCCATGCCGATGACTATACCTGAAGTTGAGCGCGAAACCATAAGAGCGATAAGACTTAGAACTAATAGATCAGGCAGTGAATAAAGAAAATCAATAAATCTTAATAGCGGCTCTCTTAATTTAGTGATGTAACCTGCTGCCGAACCATAAATCACACCGATAATAAGAGCAGAGACTGCAGTAAGGGCGGCGATTGCAAGACTCATGCAAGAACCGTGTACTACTCTTATCATCAAGTCTCTGCCAAGAACATCAGTGCCCATCCAATGCTCAAAACTAGGTCCCTGAAGCGCATTAGCTATATCAATAGCATCATAAGAATAAGGGCTAAGCTTAATACCGCTAGTGTAAGCCAGTGCTAGCGCAGCAATTATAACTATAAAACCAAGAGCTAGTCTG
>JAYVUR010000046.1:0-11522 GCA_043787715.1 Candidatus Melainabacteria bacterium | reverse complement strand
ATGCAGGCGCTGACACTTGGCAGTTATGATGTTTTTATTCTTGATGATGGTATGCAGCATTTACCGCTAGAGCGTGATCTTGAGATAGCTCTGGTTAATGTTCACGAGTGTGGTTTTATGCGTGAATTATCACAAGCTCTTTGAAGAGCTGATTTCGTTATTTATACGAAGATTGATGATGCTTGGCTGGCTGAGTCTCAGGGTGAGAATTATTTGCGCTATCAGCTAAAGCTACTTAAGCCACTTGATCTGACTAAGCCTGTTGCGGTAGTGACTGCTATTGCTGATCCGCAGAGTTTCGTCACTCAACTGGCTTCTCAACTAAACAATCTAGCTATTTCTAACCCGGTCAACTGCGGGGTCTATAGTAGCAGTAGTATTCAGCTGTTTAGCTTCCCCGATCATCATTATTTTTCGTCAGATGAAGTTAATAAGCTGAAATCCCTGGGTATGAACCTTGTGTGCACGCTTAAGGATTTCGTCAAAATCCCGGCGGCAGAACAGGACAACTTCGTTCCAGTTGATCTTGAGCTGCAAGTGTACCCGAGTGATTTATTCACACGGATAACGGGGAAACTCAAACATGGAAAATCGTAATTGGAGTACAGCAACAATAGCTGAATTCAGTAAAACGGAAGAAGCTCATGGACCACAAAATCCAAGAGTTATCGCTGCATCTGAAAGAGGCGGCATTAACGCTGCAATTCTTTCGCGCAGAGAAATTCAGGTACTGGAACACATCAGAGAGGGAATGAAAAATCCTGAGGTCGCAGAGATACTTGAACTTAGCACTAAAACTGTTGAGAATCATGTGCGTAATATACTGCTCAAACTTGCAGTTAAGAATCGTACTCAAGCAGTAGTTCAAGCGTTAAGAAGATCGATAATTACTTTTTAATTTTTATTGCCAGGGGACAAGCAATAATAGCAAAGCCAGACTTCGGGGTCTGGCTTTTGCATTTAATGACTTAGCAAAAATAATCCTGCCATAGTCTTGGCGTCGCGTATCTCACCACTCATCACCATGCGCGTGGCCTCAGCTACTGAGATATGTACCAGCTCTACTAATTCACCATGATCTAGATTCTGCTTGCCAGCAATAAGATCACGCGCAATATACATGTGCAAGACTTCAGTGCAATAACCCGGGCAAGGCATAATGCCACCAAGCTCAGTCCAGTTCTCCGATCTATAGCCAGTCTCTTCAGCCAGTTCGCGCTTGGCTGTGTCGAAAGGATCTTCAGCCTTATCTATTTTGCCAGCGGGGAACTCGTAGAGAATCTGTCCGACTGGGGTGCGGAATTGTTTTACCATCACCAGATCGCCATTAGCTAATACCGGTATCACGCAGACTCCACCTGGATGCACGAAATATTGCCGGCGTGCTTGTATAGGTGGTTCAGTATCTATAACTACTTCATCTTCAACGAAGTCCAAGAAATAGCCTTTGTATAAGCTTTTGTGGGAGATTGATTTTTCGAGCACGGATTAATTATAGACCGTACTTGTAAATCTTAAAAACATTATCCGACGCTATTGCGTTCATATCTATGCGAGTTAGCTTAGTGTCAAAACTATGGCAACCTTGATCACAACGCATCATGGTAAGGGTTATGGGCTGGCCTGGTAGTCCTGAGATAAGCTGATAAACTTGGTTAGCGTCGTATTGAGTGATGTTCATACCTTCGACAGCAACTATCCTGTCGCCAACTCTAAGTCCAGCTGTCGCTGATGGAGTATTTGGGTAGACTTCAATCACCGTGCTCATCGAGCCGCGTTGATGCATATAGCGCAGACCTATAACACCGACATTAGATGGAGCAAAATCAGAATCCTCAGAGTTGGCCCCAAGTTTGAAGGCGGCCTGAGCTGGCATACATAACGCAAGCAAAAATATAGCTATGCGGAAAACACCCATAACTTATATAAACCCAAGAAGGTTATGGTTTGGTTAACGAGAATAGAACTCAACAATCATACGCTCATTAACGTTGATTGGAATAAGATCACGTGCAGGAAGCTCTACGAATTGACCTTCGAAAGAATCTTTTTCGCGTTTAATGTAAGGTAGAGTGTCTACCCAGTTCTTCATCGATTCTATTACTAGAGGCATATTGCGTGCTTTAGTGTGCACTGTAAGTACGTCACCAGCCGATACTGCATAGCTTGGAATATCTACCTTGAAGCCATTAACAAGAATATGACCATGATTCACCAACTGTCTTGCTGCAAGCACCGTAGGAGCGAAGCCCATGCGATAAACGAGATTGTCTAATCTTGTTTCAAGCAGTTGTAGAAGTATTTCACCAGTAGGACCTTTCTTGCGAACAGCTTTCGCGTAATATCTGCGGAATTGTCTCTCGAGAATATTGCCGTAGCTGAAACGAAGTTTTTGTTTCTCTTTAAGTAGGTTGCCGAACTCAGAAACCTTAGAGCGTCTTTGGCCGTGTTGACCAGATTTGTAAGGTCTTTTGGCGACTTCGAACATTGGCATGCCCGATAGTAATTCGCCGTATCTGCGAGAAAGTTTGTCTTTAGCCTTGAGATATTTACCCATATTGATTTAAGCGCTCTTTAGTGAGTCGCAGGCAAATATAATAGCGAATTTGCCTGTTGGAATGCAATATTTTGGGTATTTCCCCCTATTTTTTAAGTATTTTGCGGTTTTTAGGGTCAAAAAGCCCTAAATCCAGTCCTTATAGCTATGTCAGGTCAGGCAGCCCAAGGGCTTAGGAGAGCATATGTCAGCTACAGCTAATAAATTATCTAAATCAGAAAAACAGCGCTTGGCTGACCGTATTAATTATTTTAGGACTATGCCTATGCAAGTACTCAAGAGTGCTGCGGATCTTGATTGTAGAGTTAGGGTGAAGTTACCAGAGTTTGTTAACCACGAGATTAAATCGGTCTTGGTGGGTGGACGCATTATGCTGCTAAAATTGCAGCCAAGTGCTGCGTGAGTTAACCAATAGAATAACCGCTGCCAAGGTCGCTGATCTGCCGCGCGGTGGACTGCTTAATAGTCCTCTTATTCAGCGTCTGGTTTTTTTCTTAGTATTGCTATTAGCTTGGAAGCTGATTGCTTTAGCGAAGTTTTATCCTAGTTATTTATTGCCCGGTCCTGATGAGGTGCTTAAGACTTTTGTTTGGGGATTCACTGAAGCGGATTTTATTATGGTGATATTTCAGTCACTAAGACGTGTAATTGTTGGTTATATAGCTGCTGTCTTGATTGGTACCGTCGCTGGGCTTGCAGTGGCTCGTTATAGTTGGCTTGACAATACTGTTGGTGCTAGTCTTACTGCGTTGCAATCTATTCCTAGTGTGGCTTGGGTGCCATTAGCATTATTATGGTTTGGGATTTCTGAAGCTGCAGTATTGTTCATTGTTATACTTGAAGCATTTATACCAGCGGCGCTTGGTGTGCGCAGCGCGGTCTTGCAAATCCCACGCGAATTAATTCGCGCAGCCCAATGTCTTGGTGCTAAATATTTAGATCTCTATCTGCGGGTGATTTTTCCTGCGATAATTCCACAGCTAGTAAGTAGTCTAAGACTTAGCTGGGCTTTCGCTTGGCGAGCACTTATAGCTGGAGAGCTGTTCGTGAGCGGACTTGGTATAGGGCAGCAGCTTGAGCTGGGGCGCAGTCTTGCTGATATGTCACAGGTGATAGCAATGATACTTATAGTTGCGATTATAGGTTATATCAGTGACAATTTATTCTTCAGGTCCATTGAGAATTATGTGCGCAGAGTTTGGGGGATGCAATGAGCGAACTAGTTAAGATCGATAATATTTCTCTCTCGTATCCAGTTGCTGGTGCTAAGCGTGAATATATTATCAAGGATTTTTCGTTGTCGATTAGAGCTGGTGAGTTTACTTGTGTACTTGGACCTAGCGGTTGTGGCAAGAGCTCGCTTCTAGGTCTGGTAGCTGGTTTCACCAGACCGGATACCGGTCTTATTGACGTTGCTGGCAAGCGAGTTACGCGTCCGGATATTAGCCGCACTCTAGTGTTTCAAGAATACGCATTATTCCCTTGGCTTAATGTTATTGATAACGTAGCGTTCGGACTTAAGTATCAGGTGCAGAGCAGGGAAGAGCGCTATATGATAGCGACTCGCTATTTGCAGATGGTTGGTCTTGCTAAGCATGCCAAGAGCGGTATTAGTGAATTATCGGGTGGTATGAAACAGCGTGTGGCATTGGCGCGTGCGCTGGTGGTGAAGCCACAGCTGCTGCTTATGGATGAACCTTTCGCGGCGCTTGATGATACTTCGCGCAGTGGTATGCAGCGAGAGCTGACGCGGATTTGGTCGGAGTTGAAACCTAGCGTGCTTTTCATTACCCATAGTGTGGATGAAGCGTTATTGCTGGCAGATCGTATCATCGTGATGACTAAGGCTGATGCTAGCGCTGAGGGCCAATCGCGAGGCATTATCAAAGCTGATATCAGACTGGACGAGGCTCGTCCACGTGAACTGAGCAAGCTAGGGCTTTACCGCCAGCAAATCCTAGACTCTCTGGCAAATGCTTCTATGGGTATGGCTGAGGGGCATGTGGCTTACGATGCAGGGATTTAGCCTTGGGTATTGACAATATTATCTAGTACTTTGCTAAAGTTATCTCTGTGAACCTAGCCTCATATCAGCCTTTATACCTTAAATATCGCCCGCAAACTCTTGAGGATCTTATTGGGCAAGATTCTGTTAAGCAGACTCTTGTAAATGCGATTAATCAGGGTCGTTTAGTTCATGCTTACTTATTCACTGGTCCGCGTGGTGCTGGCAAGACTAGCTCTGCGCGCATACTAGCTAAGTGTCTTAATTGTCTTGAAGCGAAGACTCTGCCGACAGCTAGTCCTTGTGGTAAATGTGCCAGCTGTTTGGATATTGCTAATTCTTCAAGCCTTGATGTAATAGAGATAGATGCTGCTAGTCATGGTGGTGTGGAAGATGCGCGCGCGTTAATTGAGCGAGTGAATCTTAGTACCATCTCGGGTAACTATAAGGTTTATATTATTGACGAGGTGCACATGCTTAGCACTGCAGCTTTTAATGCACTGCTGAAGGTCTTTGAGGAGCCACCAGAGAAGGTGGTATTCATCTTGGCTACTACTGAAGAAGACAAGGTGCTGCCGACTATTAAAAGTCGTTGCCAGAATTTAGCATTCCGTCCTATCACGGTTAGGGATTGCGTTAGTAGGTTGGACTACGTTGCCAAGCAAGAATCTATTAATGTCGAAACCGCTGCGCTTGAATTTATCGCAAGGCGTAGTGATGGCGCGATGCGTGACGCTCTTGGTCTTCTTGATCAAGCTGCAGCCTTCGCTCAGTCTGGTGAGAGTATTAGTCAAGCAGCTTTGTTGGATTTTCTAGGCGCTATAGCGCGCGAGGATGCTGAGCAGCTACTTAAGTTAGTTATTAAGCGTGACACTGGTGATCTGCTTGCTAAGCTTGATGATCTATATGCACGCGGTAAGGATGCTAGTCCTATAGTTAGAGAATTGATTAGCGTGGCGCTAGAGATGCTTGAGGCGCGTATTGATTTAGAGCTTGAAGAGTTTGAGTTGGTGCAAATCATAGATCAATTAACACAGGTAGAAGAGAGATTGAGAAGATCTACTCAGTCCAAAAACATTTTACGTGCTGCTCTGCTTAAACTAAGTTATAGGCAAGATATAGTAATTTTGCGTGAACTTAATGAGCGCATCGGCAGGCTTGAGCAAGGATCACTAGGCGGCAGCATGGGGATTGCCACGCCTGCTTCGCAGGCTCGCAATGACCTAAGGTCATCGTCGTCGCGAATGGAACTAGCAACCAAGCCTCTAGCGAGTTCAGCCCCAGTAGTTGAAGCTGCAGCTCCAGTGTCCGCTGCGGCTTGTGTTTCACGGCAGGCACAAGAAACACTAAGTCAAGATTTCAGCACTTATTTGAGTCCAGCATGCAAAGGTCTTCTCAGTAGTAGTAGTGCGAGGTTGGTATCTACCGCTAATTCTGTTGCGCTGTTTAATATCCCTGATAGATTTAAGTTCCTCAAAACTAAAATTGAAACTAAGTCTGCTGAAATACTCGCTGCGATTATTAAGACTGGAGCTGAGGTGCAGAGTCTAGATCTACAAGTGGACGCTAATGATGCGATGACTCAGACTCCACCACATTTGGATGCTGGTTACCAGCAAATGCAGCCACGTTCATTACCTGTTGATGAAGTTGCTTTAGATGTGAGTGATGATAAATTTGAAGCCCAGAATGAACAGCAGATTGAGCGCCAAGATTCGCCGGTGGTTGAAACTGAGAAAGTCAAGAGTTTTAGTAGTTCTGCCTTGCAAGATGCTGTAGCTATGACTAAATCGGTGTTTAACGCTAAGGTGCTTGATTGAAACGTGCTCAGGGCTTGTTAGCTTGGCTTAGCTCGAGGCATTTGTGAGCGAGGCTGCGGAGTTGACTTAAGCGTCAATGAGCAAGCCGAGCGAGCAAATAACAAAGAGATAAGTCAAGATGGCAAGTCCTGCTAATGCACTGCGATCATAGGTCCACTACGTTTCCCTTCTCGGAACTGTACGGCGTAAGGATCTTGATTGGTTGCAGCGAATAATTTTTCAGCTTGTCCTTGCCAAACTATCTTAGTATCGTAAAGCAAGCAAACATGATCTGAAGCACGTTTGATGGTGCTTTCATTATGAGTGACCACAATGCTGGCGGCATTAGTCTTGGCTTGTAGGTCTAGAATTAAATCCTCAATAATAGTACAACTCACCGGATCAAGACCAGAGGTCGGTTCATCGTAAAGAATAATCTCGGGGTCATTGATAATGGCGCGCGCGAAACCTACACGTTTGCGCATACCACCTGAGAGTTCGCTGGGGTATAGATCTTCGACATTGATAAGTCCTACTATCTTCAATCTATCTACGACTAATTCTTTAACTTCAGCGTGGCTAATACTGCCAGCTTTAATTTCTTCGCGTAGAGGGAATGAAACATTCTCAAGTACTGTCATTGAGTCGAAGAGGGCAGAGTATTGGAAAACCATGCCCATCTTCTTGCTATGAAGCCTTATGTCGCCAGAGTCTGCCTTCTCTAATCCGGCTACGATTTTCAGTAAGGTACTTTTACCGCAACCACTAAATCCGATCAAGGATACTACTTCTCCTCGATTAACCTTCATATTAATGTTATCGAGTACCTTGTGATCACCAAAGGATTTACAGAGGTTTTCTATCTCTATCATTTTTTGGGTGCTGTAGATCATCATATTCATTATAGCTATTATTACCAGTTGTGTCGGAGCGTAGCAATTTGCTATAAACTTATTTTAGGCACCGATGCGCAAAACTACAGTACTAACTGCTATAGCTCTTATTCTTTTTGCAATTTTGGCTCTAAGGCTAGTGCAGATGCAGCTAATTGAGTATTCCAAATACAAGCGACTTGCCGAGAATAACACTACTAAATACAGTATGATACGTGCACCTCGCGGCTTGATTTATGATAGAGCGCATCATATTCTTGCAAGTAGTAAGCAGTCACTTAGCGTAGTGGCTTATCCGTTTAAACTTAAGACTGCTGAGCAGAAGACTATGGTTGCTGCTCGTCTGGCGCGGATACTTAATCTTAATTATGATGACCTGCTCAAGACTTTGATGGATTTGGAGCCGACTACTCCAGTGCCGCTTACTCTTGACAGTAATATTCCTGTTACTACAGCTATTAAAATTATTGAAGCGCGCCGTTTATTGCCAGGTATTGAAGTGGAGTATCAAGCTCTGCGTTACTACCCTTACGGTGAGACAGCTGGTCATCTATTGGGTTTTGTTGGGCAGGCTAGTGAAGCTGATCTCAATTCTGAGCGTTTTGCTGATTTGCGTATGGGTGATGTGCTTGGCAAGGATGGGCTGGAACTTAGTTTTGATGAGAGTTTGCGCGGTAAGGATGGAGAGAAGCGCATCCCTATAGATAGATTCGGTAAAATCGCTGAGCCAGAGAAATATATTGTCGCGCCTGAGCGTGGTAAAGATATAGTGTTAACTATTGATTTAGACTTGCAGCAAGTTGCCGAAGAAGCTTTGAGGTCTGGTGGAGTGCACGGGGCTGCTGTAGTAGTTGATCCTAATACTGGTGAGATATTAGCGCTTGCTAGTGAGCCGAGTTTCGACCCGAATATTTTTACTAAGCCGGTGCCAAGTACGATATATCAGAATTTAATGTCGCGCCAAGCTTTTATTAATCGTGCGCTTTCTTCGTATACTCCTGGGAGTATCTGGAAACCAGTAACTGCTATTACTGCTATTGAGCATGGTGTGACTAGTGGTGATGAGCGCCTGCAAGTAGGAGCCAGTGTAACCTTGGCTGGGATTGTTTTTGGTGATTGGACTAGTAAGAGTGAGATAGTCAATATGGAGCAAGCGATAGCAATGTCGCGCAATACTTACTTCTATCAATTAGCTAAGCGTATGGCGCCAGAATGGATAGTTGAGCAGGGTCGTAAGATGGGGGCAGGTAGGCTGACTAATATAGAATTGGTCGGTGAGAGTGAGGGATTATTACCGACACCAGAATGGAAGCGTCGTAAATATCACGAGCCTTGGTTTCCTGGTAATACTCTGCATCTTTCTATCGGTCAGAGTTTCTTGCTCTTGAGTCCGTTGCAAGTAGCTAAGATCTACTCTGCACTTGCAACTGGTGGTAAAGTACCACAGTTGCATATCGTTAAAGATCCTCAGAAAGAGAAACCCGAATCAATAGTAGCCATAGACCCTAAAGCGCTTAAGGTGGTTCGTAATGGACTTAGAGCCTGCATTAATAGTGGTACTGGTACTGCTGCAAAACTTATGGATGTGAGCGTTGCTGGCAAAACTGGATCGGCTGAGGTCCAAGGTTTTACCCGTACTACTCATGCTTGGTTCGCTGCTTACGCTCCGGCACTTGGTAAGCCGCAGATAGTAGTAGTAGTGGTAGGCGAAGGTGCTGGTCATGGCGGTGCTGTTGCCGCGCCGATTGCTAAGAAGATATTAGAGGCTTACTTTAGTAAAAGCAATAGTCGTGTGTCACTATCGTCATTGCGAGCGTAGCGAAGCAATCCATTAACTGAGTTACAATTAATTAGCAGATGCCAAACAAAGTCCTACTACTAATACTCGATGGCTGGGGTGTATCCCAAGGACATAAGGGTGACGCGATTAAGGCTGCACGCACTCCTTATTACGATAGTCTTCTTGATAAATGTCCGCACACATTGCTGCAAGCAAGTGGAGTCTATGTCGGTCTTCCTGATGGCATTATGGGCAATTCTGAAGTTGGACACGAAAACATAGGCGCGGGTCGTATTAACAAACAGAAGCTCACTATGATTTCTGATATGGTGCGCAGTGGAGAGTTTTTTGATAACCCCGTTCTTGCTGATGCTATTAAGCATGCTCTCGTTAATAAATCCAAATTGCATCTTATGGGTTTAATCTCTGAAGGTGATGTGCACTCGCATCTGGGGCATCTTGATGGCTTGATTGAACTAGCTAAGCGCAAGGGTCTAGCGCCTGAGCAATTATACTTGCATGCGATAAGTGATGGGCGCGATGACCCGCCACGAGTAGCTGAGCATCTAATGAAACACTACGAAGCTAAGGTGAATATCGCTACTGTCTCTGGTAGATACTGGGCTATGGATAGGGACAATAATTGGGATAGGGTTGAGCGCTATATCGATTGTGTTATTTATGGTAAGGGCGAAACCGCAAGAATCGCTTCTGAAGCCATTCTCAAAGGTTATGAGCTCGCTAATCTTGGCAAAAATCCAACTGGTGCTAGTGATGAATTCATCTTGCCTACAATAGTGGATAAACGCGGACTTATTCAAGATGGCGACTCGGTTATATTTTTTAATTTCCGTCCTGATAGAGCGCGTGAGATATCTAAGCGTCTAGCTTTAGATACTATGAATAAGTCTCTTAACGCGAGCCCATCTAAAGATTTCAAGAATCTTAGTGAAGAGCGCAAGGAGAATTGGGCTAATCTTTATTACACTTGTTTCACTGATTATTCTGGTGAGCTAGGTTTACCAGTGGCTTTCACTTCTGCAAGCTTGCCCAAGCAAGATTTCTCAATGAGTCTTGGTGATTATGTTTCAAGCCTTGGGCTTAAGCAGTTCCGCACAGCAGAGACTGAAAAGTTCAATCATGTAACTAGTTTTTTTAATCAAGGTGCCAAGTCGGCTTACCCTGGTGAAGATAGAGAGTTGGTGCCTAGCCCCAAGGTTGCTACTTATGATTTGCAGCCAGAGATGAGTATTAGAGGAGTTACTGCTGGGCTAGTAAAAGCACTTGAGTCGCAGCAGTATCACCTGCTGGTCTGTAATTTTGCTAACCCTGATATGGTTGGTCACACTGGTAATTGGGATGCTGTAATTAAGGCGCTAGAGACTGTTGATGAGATGTTAGCTCTTGTTGCTGAGAGTGCTAAAGCTCAAGGCTATACTATGCTGCTTACAGCTGATCATGGTAATGCTGATCAAATGATCGATACGACTGGCGAAGTGCGCACTGCGCACAGCTGTAATCCAGTGCCTCTAATACTTATAAATGCTGATGTTAAGCTGCGTCATTACAAAGCTGACCCAAATAATTTAGCTGTATCTAATAGTCTTTCAAATATCGCACCGACTATAGTTGAATTGATGGGATTAGCTAAACCGGTGCAGATGAGAGCTGAGTCGTTGTTGGTTTAAGGGCCCCAGTCTCAGTAAAGATACGCTCTATAAGTGCAGCTGGCGTCACATCGAAGGCTGGGTTGCGGTAATTCAGCGTGCCGAACTTGTCTGTTGCGATATCGTTACTGATAGTGCAGCTCTTCTCATTAATATGCGAAACCTCGGAATGATGACGCTCCTCAATAGGAATCTTAGAGCCATCACTAATAGCGAAATCAAAAGTGCTCATCGGCGCAGCTACATAAAATGGAATATTGTGGTACTTGGCTACTATCGCTACTTGATAGGTGCCTATCTTATTCGCTGCGTCACCATTAGCAGCGATGCGGTCGGCACCGGTAATCACGAGATCTATATCGCCGGCTTGCATTAGATGCGCCGCCATATTATCAGTCACAAGAGTAACGGGGATATGGTCGTAAGCTAGTTCCCAAGTAGTAAGGCGAGCACCTTGCTGGCGCGGGCGGGTCTCATTAGCGTAGACCATCTCAACTAAACCATCGCGAGCGAGCGAACGAATAACACCAAGAGCAGTACCATAACCGCCGGTAGCAAGAGCGCCAGCGTTGCAGTGAGTCATGATGCGTAACTTCTTCTGCGGGAATTTTTTGGCGATATAGTCAGCACCAATATCACCCATGCGCTTACAGCGACTTATGTCATCAGCGTGTATCCACTTGGCGTGAGCTAATAATTCTTCGCGCAGAGTCTCAGGGTTAGAATTATTTTTGATAATTTTTTGTATCTCATCTAGCGCCCACATTAAATTAACTGCAGTGGGTCTAGATTCGCGTAGTAGTTTGTCGGCTTCTGCAAGG
>JAYVUR010000045.1:0-2036 GCA_043787715.1 Candidatus Melainabacteria bacterium | reverse complement strand
GATAAGGGTCTCCTTGCAAGCTCAAGTGCGAGTTATTACTCAGGAACTCATGGACTTCTTGATATTAGTGCCAGAATTTTTGATTTAGAGCCGACTGCTGATTTACCAAACATAAGGTTAGAATTAAAAACTAATCATCATGATCCTAGATTTAATCAAACTAATGAGCCTCATAATATAGATCTTAGTGTTGAAGAGTTGCGTTTTTTGCAATCTGTAGCTTTCAAAATGGATCCATGGCATGAATTGATAGATCATCCTCAGTTTAGAAGGATCTACGACTGGTACCGCAAGCAAGTCCAACTTAATAGAGACTAATACTCCCCACGTCAATAAGGAACCCAATATCCTTTAGTTTGCTGCGATACTGTTTGTAAGCAAGCTTAAGTTGCTCAAGATCGCTAGGCTTAAGAGCCTTAGCGACTAAATGATATCGATACTTGGTCTTAAGCTTAGAGAGCAGGCAGGGACTGGGTCCTAGTATCTCGCCAGAGTAACCTAAATCTATTAAGGCGCTATGAAAATTATTAGCAGCTTCGATAGTATCTTGTTCACTATCGGCGGCAAAAATAAATCTAACAATAGTACTAAAAGGCGGATAGAGTAAGGCTTCTCTGTCTTCAATCTCTTTAGTGTAGAAATCTTTATAGTCTTGCCTAGAAGCATCTTGAAGAGTAATACGTTCAGGTTGATAAGTTTGAAATATCACAAGTCCATCAGTGCTGTGCCTACCTGCTCTGCCAGCGACTTGCGTGAGCAACTGGAAACCTCGCTCCTCAGCCTGATAATCAAGCTGCATGAAATTGGTATCAGCAGCCACCACGCCTACGGTGCTTAATTGTGGCAAATCTAAACCCTTGGCTATCATTTGAGTACCGATTAATATATCGATCTCGCGTTTCTTGAAGCGACGCAATATATCTAAGTAATCAGAACTAACATCACTATCCAGCCTAGCGATTCGTGCTTGAGGGAAGGTTTTAATAGTCTCTTCTTCAAGTTTCTGAGTGCCAAGTCCGAAGAATTTAATAGTTTGCATGCCGCAAGCCGTACACTGACTGGGGTGTGCTTCTTGATGTCCGCAATGATGACATATCATCCTGCGCAGATTAGAGTGATAGACTATCTTCGCTGAGCAGTCTGGACAGTTATATACATGCCCGCAAGTTCTGCAGAATACATGTGAAGCCGCGCCGCGGCGATTCAGAAACAATATTACTTGTTCTTGATTGGCTAAGGCTGTTTCCACGGCGGTCTTAAGCTTGCGTGAAAAAATACCACGATTAGCAGCAGCTAATTCTTCGCGCATATCTACTATCTCCACTTGCGGCAGTTGCGTTGCATTGACGCGTTGAGGTAATTCGAGTAGATGATAATCCGGGTAGGCTTCTGACAGAGCTTTATAGTAAAGTTCCACACTCGGAGTGGCTGAGCCGTATATAACTTGGCAGTCTTGCGCCAGTTCAGCTCGCCTAGCAGCTAGATGGCAAGCGTGATAGCGCGGAGCAGGGCTATCTTGTTTATAGCTATTCTCATGCTCTTCATCTACTACTATTAACCCTAAATCACCTACTGGTGCGAAGATAGCGGAGCGGGCACCGACTACTATAAGCGCTTCACCGCTTTCGCGTGCGGCTAGTATCTTGTCCCAAGTGTATTGGCGTTCGGTTTTAGTCAGTGCGCTATGCCAGACAACTATGCGGTCAGGATTTATGCGTGCTGATATTCTACTTATCATCTGCGGCGCAAGGGAAATTTCTGGTACTAACACTATTGCCGATTTGTTTTGTTTAATAGTTTCATCCAGTAGTCTTAGATATATTTCTGTTTTACCACTGCCGGTTACGCCATGCAAAACGAATTTCACTGCGGCTTGATGACGGCATGAATGTATCTTGGCGATTGCATTTGCTTGATCTTCGGTTAATTCTGGGATACTGCTACTCTCTTCGCTTAAACTTAATTCACTAATGGGATTAGCGATTGATTTGTAGCGAGATTTAGTTAGGGTTTGACTAGAACTGATAGCACCAAGT
>JAYVUR010000044.1:0-1777 GCA_043787715.1 Candidatus Melainabacteria bacterium | reverse complement strand
TTGGAACTTTTTGAATTTCATCAATAATAATTGGCAGTGATCTATCTAATTGCTCATTAGCTATAGCTGCTAAGATTTCATTTCTTAATAGCCAAGGTTCTTCTATATATTTAATGAAGCTAGATGTTTGCAGTAGATCTATATACAAGGATAGTGGGTAAGTTTGTCTCAGCAAATAACTTTTGCCCGCCTGCCTTGGCCCCCAAAGAAAATAACTCTGCTCCAAGCAAGCAGGCAATACTAAAGCCCTTGTGATATTCCGCAGCATAATCTCATTATATCATGATAAAACGAGATATAACTATGGAATATCATGAAATACCCCGCTTAGCGTAGTCAAGTTATAACTTTATTATAATAGTTTCGTTAAGTCTGGCGCGATGGTGGATTAAGCTTACCTAACTCATGTCTTTAAGTCAGCTCTGTTCGATAAGGCTCCTTGAATACTTTATGTCTATATTTCGGTATCCTCACAAGGTGATACATTATGCGTATCCATTTAGCTCTGCGTTTATAAATATCAGTACCATAGGCAGTACTGTCCTGCGACACTAGTACTATTTCTTTAGCGCCACCTTCAACAAGTTTCTTAGCTTCAAGAACTACATCTTCTATAGTGCGAAATTTCATATCACCGCGCAGATAAGGAATAATACAAAAAGCACATCTGTGATCACAACCTTCAGCGATCTTCAGGTAGCTGCTAGGTCCAATCTGGGTGCGGACTCTAGGCATTTCAGCATAGCTACTGCATTAGGCTTAGCATCCACTTTAACGATTTTGGAATCGCGCCCTTCGTTCATATTGCGTGTCACCTCGCCTACAACTTCAAGAATGTCAGCGATATTACCGGTGCCGACTACTGCTTGCGCCTCGGGTAGCTCCTCGAAAAGATCTCCCTTGAAGCACTGCGCCATGCAACCAGTGATAATTAACTTCTGACCAGCATCAGCAAGTTCAGTAAGAGTATCTATACTCTCATTAGTATTGCCTTCTATAAAAGTGCAAGTATTCACTAAAGACAAATCAGCTTTACTGTGATCAGCGGTGATAGGATAGCCAGCCGCATGGAGAATATCAATAAGGTTCTCAGTATCGACAAGATTCTTAGGGCAGCCTAAAGTGCTGACACCGATGGTAGGTAGTTTTATGGCAGATTTGACTGCCATAAAGCAGTAAATTATATTAACATATGTTGAATAAAATCGCTAGATTGTATCAGTATAATGATCTAGTTGGCGGGATTGCTTTCGTGTTAGGATAATAAGCATGGACATTCAAGCGAGATTTACCAAATTTTCCCAAAACCTTTGCTCATTGGATGAGTTAAATTCAGGAGATTTTACTGCATCATTTGATACAAGCAGCCTTAAAGAAGTCAATCGAGATTGGGGATTATTTCTTAGCGAAGCTGCAGCACCTCAAAAGTATTCTACGTTCTTAGCAAGTGCATCTTGCGCTGCTAACAAGCTATCTCAAAATTGCCATGTTAACTTGATCCATGAGATTAAGCCAAAATTACCTGAGATCACAAGGCAGCTTCGTCAGCTCATTTTTAAGATTTCGGAGGCACTGACTCATAGGGATATTGTGCCTGATAACCCTGGTAACTCTGCTGCTCTGCTTTGCATCGTCAATACAATTAAACCAGTTGTAGAATCACTTTTTGAGTTTATAGATACTCTGGCTACAACGAAAAAGTTAACAGATGCTGATTTACAAGGGATTGTTAATTCGCTTTATGGTTATACTCAGACCTCTCCAACCTCGCCAGCTC
>JAYVUR010000043.1:0-21911 GCA_043787715.1 Candidatus Melainabacteria bacterium | reverse complement strand
CCTATCATGCTCAAACACGATAAAATAACTAAAATGCAGCAATCTGCCACATCTATTGAATACGACAGCCGCCGCGTGAAGCCCGGTGCTACTTTCGTTTGTATTAGCGGCGAAAAAAATGACGGGCATGATTATATGACGGCGGCAGCTAAGGCGGGTGCGACTAAACTAGTTATCGAGCGCGGGCACGAAACTGAAGCTACTGAATTGCAGAAGCAATACCCCGGTCTTGAAATTGAAACCGTGCCCAATACTAGAGCTGCGCTGGCTTGGCTAAGTGCAAAATTCTACAGTAACCCTAGTGACAAGCTAAGTATCATCGGCATCACTGGCACCAATGGCAAAACTACTATTACTCATCTTTTACAAAATATCATTGGTGATAACTGCGCGCTCTTGGGCACCATGGGACTAAAAACCAGTCCAGCAGCAGCTTACCAAGACATGGGCAACACCACACCTCAGTCTGCCGAAATCCAAAAGATCTTAGCTGATTTAGTTGCAACTAAGCATCAGTACCTAACCATGGAAGTTAGTTCACACGCGCTTGATCAGCACCGCACTGATGAGATTGTGTTTCACACAGCAGTAGTCACTAATCTTACCCAAGATCATCTTGATTACCATAAGACCATGGATAGGTATCTTGAAGCCAAAGCAAAAATATTTAGTCAGACTGCTAAGAATGCTGTGCTTAATGCTGATGATGAATATTTCAAAAAATTCTATGATGCAGCCGCGAAGGCTAATTTGAATATAGTTACTTATGGATTAGCTCAGGGTGACAGTAATCTCGACCTCGCCGCCGAAAACATGAGCTTCAATCATCAAGGTTTAAGCTTCGACCTATTAATTCCAGCCAAAGGCAAACTCGGCTCAAAAGCAGTCCCTGAGCGAACTACATTCAATCTTAAACTCAATGGACTTTTTAATGTTTACAACAGTCTTGCCGCTATTGCTGCAGCTCTCCTTGAAGGTATCAGCCTAGAACAAATCAAAACTAAACTTGAAGCAACTGAACCAATATCTGGTCGCTTCGAAACTATCAAAACTGCCTCTAGCCCACTCTGCATAGTAGATTACGCGCATAGTCCTGATGGTCTTGATAATGTGCTGCGCAGTGCGCGCGAGCTGCTCACTGTGACCAAGTCTCAAGGCAAGCTTATATGTGTCTTCGGTTGTGGCGGTGATAGAGATATAACCAAGCGCCCTAAAATGGGACGTATCGCACATGCGCTTGCTGATATGATCTATGTCACTTCAGACAATCCGCGCAGCGAAGAGCCGCAGCAAATCATCGCAGATATTCTCACCGGTATTCCTGATCTTGCGCGTATTAATGTTATCGCTAATAGAGCTACTGCTATACGCGAAGCTATTAGCCACGCTGGCGCCAACGACATAGTAGTAGTAGCCGGCAAAGGTCATGAAGACTATCAGATACTTAAAGATAAGACTATAGATTTCGACGATAGGGAACAAGTAAGGCTAGCTATAGGTCTATAGGGGTAGTTGTACCTAGTTAATTGTTAAGATTCGGCTTATTAAATGCCCTAAAATGGCTCTGTTATGAGGGATTTTATATAGAAAGGTCAAATTTAATAATCCATTAGAACTAGCTTAACCTTAAGCGGGTATAACGTAAATACAAGAACGGACGGGTGCAAGCCCTAAGCTCTTGAAAGGAGGTACGCAATGAAGCTACTTGAACAACTAACACCAATACTACTTGTTATCGGTGGTATTAACGTAGGTCTAGGTGTATTCGGCATTAACCTTGTCGATATGCTACTAGGCGGATTCGGAATGGCGACAACCATAGTATATTCACTAATTGGTATAGCTGCTGTTCACTACGTTATCCAAGGTAAAGTATTCTCATAGTCCTGTGAGATAAAAAAACAAGGATCAAACAATCTACAGCGCCGCTTTCAGCGGCGCTTTTTTTAGCAAAAATAAAAGACTCTCATCTTCGCTATCATTAAGGACATGGCGAGGATTATAAACTTCGATAACAGCTATATTAAACTCCCTGAACGCTTTTATCAGAGCGTCAATCCTAGCCCTGTTAAAAACCCTCAACTAATTAAATTTAACCATTCGCTAGCTAGCGAATTAGCTATCCACGAATTAAGCAATCAAGAACTAACTGAATTTTTTTCGGGCAATAAGATCTTAAAAGGCTCGCAACCTATAGCTCAAGCCTACGCTGGGCATCAATTCGGGCACTTCGTGCCGCAGCTCGGTGACGGCAGAGCCATATTATTAGGCGAGGTTATAGATAGTCAAGGCCAGCGCAAAGACTTGCAGCTAAAAGGTTCAGGGCGAACAGCCTTCTCAAGAGCAGGAGATGGTAGAGCTTGGCTAGGTCCGGTGATACGCGAGTATATAGTGAGCGAAGCAATGCATGCACTTGGTGTACCCAGTACTAGAGCACTGGCGGCTATTAGCACTGGCGAAGATATTTTTAGAGAGACTCCGCTACCCGGAGCCATACTTACAAGAATCGCGAGTAGTCACATTCGCATAGGTACTTTTGAATACTTCGCGGCGCGCAATGATACTGAAGCCCTAGAGCTGCTGACTGATTACGTCATCAATAGACATTACCCGCAAATCAGCTCAGCAACTAACAAATACCTAGCTCTAATTGAGGCGGTGGCGCGCGCGCAAGCTAAATTAATCGCCAAGTGGATGAGTGTAGGCTTCGTGCATGGAATAATGAATACCGACAACACAAGTATCTGCGCTGAAACTATAGACTACGGACCTTGTGCTTTTATCGATCATTACAATGCTAATGCAGTGTTCAGCTCTATAGATCGCCATGGTAGATATGCTTACTCTAATCAAGCTAGTATCTGTATCTGGAATATATCCTGCTTGGCTAACGCGCTATTAGGGCTTATCTCTGAGAATCAAGATGAAGCAATCAAACTAGCCACTCAGGCTGTAACCCTCTTCAAGACTAGCTTTGAGCAGGAATATAAATCGATATTCTTACGCAAAATTGGACTCAAGGCAGATACCGAGTTTAGTCTAGTGCTGGAATTACTGGCACTAATGCAAGAGTTTAGAGCTGATTTTACTCTTAGCTTTAGGTATCTGACTAATGCTCAACATGAAGAATTCATCAGGCTTTTTGAGAAGAACGATAAAGTAAAAATCTGGTTAGATAGCTGGCTTGCTCTCGAACCAAATCTAAAAGTGATGCAAGAGATTAACCCTGCTTACATAGCTCGCAATCATCTAATAGAAGAAGCTATTAGCAAAGCACATCTAGAAAATGATTTTAGTTTATTCCATCAGCTCAATGATTGCTTAGCGCAGCCCTATATAGAGAAACCTAAATATTTCGAGTTGACGCAAGCACCATTAAATAAAGATAGTCACTATATAACTTACTGTGGCACTTAGACAATAGCCGGCGCATCATGCCCAGTACTAATGCTCTGAGCTAATTGACCGGTGTGCATAAGATTAGCTAGGCAAGCGGCTCCTATCATGCCAGAGTCGTTACCAAGAGTGCCCTCGATAATCATGATGTGGTCTTTAAGACCATCAACAACCTTGGCGCGAACTTTCTTATTAAGATCTGGATAGTTAATAAACTTCGCCATGCCACCACTCACTACTACCGCTTCAGGGTCGAGTGAATTAATAACACTGCTCATACCCTGCGCAAGATACTCGTGCCATCTATTAATCACATCAGCTGCGATCTGATTGCCAGCTTTAAACTCTTCCATAAGTTTGTAGTTATCGAAATCTGAATCTGTGAAATATAATCTAGCAGTGTTCTGCAAGCCCGTGCCTGACGCGTATGCTTCCCAGCAATCCCAGTCACCGCAAGTACAACGGCGATGCTTATTAGCAGATAGCTTGATGTGACCGATTTCACCACCACCGAAATGTGCGCCGCGCCAAATACGGTTATCCCAAACCAGCCCACCACCAATACCAGTACCAACAATCACAAGTAGAATTGGATTATATTTCTCGGCGCTACCAACCATATATTCAGCGAAAGCCGCACAGTTAGCATCGTTCTCCACCACCACTGGAATACCAGTCATCGCTTCAAGCTCTTTCTTCACTTGAGTGTCTTTCCAGCCGCGAATGTTACCGCAACCGCCCACCATCTCACCGCGATCATTAACCATACCCGCCGTGGACATACCGATAGCCTTAAGCTCGTGCTTGGCTTGAATAGTCTTAACCATCTGAGTGATAGTCTCAAGAATATCGCCAGAACCAGTCTGCGGAGTCGGCTCTTTGAGCATCTCACCCACCAGTAGCTTGCGGTTCTGGAATGGTGCAACAGCAATCTTGGTGCCGCCCATATCTATACCGATGGTTACGATTTTGTTGTCTAAAGCCATAGTGGCTAATATAGCATTTAGCTAGGCTGGGACAGGAGTGTGCGCAGCACGCAAATCAAAATGCTCAGTCTGACTTGATTCGTCGCCGGGGTCTGAACCCTGTCTCACTCTAAAATCATGTCTCTCTGGGGCGTGAGGATGGACTTTTTCCATTTCCAAAGAATCAATATGCACTGCGCCTTGATCATCATCTGAAGGCGAGGCCCCATTTCTTACTGCGAGATTACCCCCTCGAACCTGTTATCTTAAAACTATTTCCCGTACTTATTATATTATTACAGAATTCGTAAAAACGCAAGGGGCAAGATCCGATCCAGCAATAGTTCCCAAAATGAGCTATAATTAATCTTCAAGGCCTTGGCCGATTTCGAGATCGGCCCTTCAATGGACATAGATAGATTTTCATATTCCCTTAATTATTTCCTGAGGAAATTAGAGAAAATATCATAAAGTCAAAAAGGTCGCAAAATAAGCTCAAGTCCAGTGGGCCTGAGTAAATAAAAAGGGAGACATAAAATGACAGACTTCAGAGTAGAAACTGGTAGCATATCAGCCAAAGACACCAAGAAAAAAGAACTGGTGCTGCAAATCAAATCGTTGCAGAGATTCTACGCAGATATGGGTATCAACTCACCAAACATACAACGCATTTTTAATTTAGTAACTGATTACTTACAAGCCAAAATCGACAAGCTCGTAATCAAGGCGTTCTTCGATACGCTGGTTTACCAAAACAAACTAGAGAGCGACAAGGAGCTAGATCTACTAGTTACCTTCGATCAGCTACTAGATGGTATTGAAGAAGATTTCCATAAGAGCGATTATCAAGCTGCCTACTACGGTATGCGCATAGATAACGATCTGTATCAGGAAGCAGCGTAGACGTTAACCTCGATGATCCAACACAAAGCAAAAACGTGACCAACGTCACGTTTTTGTGTTTTAGCCATCAGTGCAAAATGCCAGCCGTTACAACTGGGTGATTTATTGGTATAATACTGGTGATATGTACCAATATAAGCTACAAATCCCTATTTCGCGCAAGCTTAACACTATGCTGAAGACCAAAGCTGAGGAGCTGGGCCTAAACTCGGTTACTGATATCGCTAGAATGCTACTGACTAATTTCGCCAGCGGCAAAATTAGTCTAAGCTTCACGCCCGAACGCCGCGAAGATGAAATCGCTACTGAAGCCCTAGAAAAAATTATCGCTAAAGGGCTAGAAGAATACAAGCAAGGTAAAACTAAAAAGCTTAATTTCAAGAAGCCATTGCACGATCAACTCATGGAGGACCAAGGCTTAGCTGAAGCTATTCAAGATTCAAAGAATGACGAGACTGTGACTTTTAAAAAAGCCATGAGATTACTTAACCGTACTAATAAAAAGCGAAGGTAGATAAAGTCTGCGGATATAAAGTGAGCTAAGATTTCGGCTCAGATACTAGGAGTCTGAGCGCGACGTGCCGGAGTTGACTTAAGCGTCAATGAGGACACGGAGCGCGATAGACGACAACGTAGATGAGTCGAAAGATAGCGAACTTAAGCGGCAACTGCACCTGAAAGGATAGATGTTCCAGTCGAACGCAAATCCTTACAAGCCTGTGTAATACGCTTAGCCATGCCAGTTTCAGCAGCTTTCAAATAAGCACGTGGATCATAGAACTTCTTGTTACCAACTTCAGATTCGATCTTAAGTACAGCATCGTAGTTTTTGAACATATGCTCAACAATAGGACGAGTAAACGCGTACTGAGTATCAGTATCTACGTTCATCTTGATCACGCCGTAGTCTAGAGTCTCGTGAATCTCAGCTTCAGAAGAGCCAGAGCCGCCATGGAACACTAGATCAAGAGAGGCATTAGCTCCGCAAGCTTTAGCTACAGCAGCTTGACCTTGACTAAGTATCTTAGGCTCAAGCTTAACGTTACCCGGCTTATAAACACCATGAACATTACCGAAGGTAGCAGCAAGCATAAAGCGACCACCAATAGCTGTAAGTTGTTTGTAGACTTCAACCATATCTTCTGGCGTGGTGTAAAGCTTATCGTTCTTCATATGTGAATTATCAACACCATCTTCTTCGCCGCCGACTACGCCAGTTTCGATCTCAAGAATAATTTCGTTAGGAGCGCACTCAGCAAGTAGTTCTTTAGAGATCTTGAGGTTCTCAGTAAGGTTCAATACAGAACCATCGAACATATGCGAGTTGAACAGGTTCGGACGACCTTCGCTGCGGCGCTTAGCGGTCTCAGCAATAAGTGGTTTGAGAAAGCTTGCTACTTTTTCTGGGTGGCAGTGGTCAGTGTGAATAGCCACAAGAATGTTGTAACGCTCAGCAAGAGTGCGGATCGCGTCAGCCAAAACTATCGCGCCGAAGGCGGCGTCTTTATTGGCGGTACCAGAAGCGAACTCGCCGCCGCCAGTAGATACTTGAATGATGCCATCAGATTTAGCATCAGCAAAACCTTTAAGAGTAGCGTTGATGGTTTCTGTAGAAGTGATATTGATCGCAGGATACGCGAATCTACCTTTCTTGGCTCTATCTAACATTTCACAATACTGTTTATAAGTTGCAACTGGCATTAATTTGGCTCCTTTGTATTTGCCTAACTCATATTATTTTAGCGCTCCAGCGGGGGTGCTTTATTTAATCTTAATATTAGTGAAAACCAGTAGTAATCGGCATTGCGAGCCCGCAGGGCAAAGCATAGCAAACCGTAACCATGTCATCGTGAGGGGCGAGGCGACGTGACGATCCCCTCGGGTGATCGCAGGGGGTCCTTCATTGCGTTCAGGACGACACTCAACCTTGATTCCTCGCTTCGCTCAGAATGACAAAACATTTCCCCACAGCGCGGCCTGCTTATACAGCCGCAAACTGTCCAACAATCCGTGGTTCCGGCGTCGAACTACTTTGCATAATGATAACTTCCAAGAGCGGGTGCCTATGCATCTGATCATCTATATAACGGTGCAGCTCGGAACGCACATCAGCTTCAAGCTTAAGCACATTATCCTTGTGCTTGCTTTCCAGAATTGCTTGCGAGGTGATATTCTCTATATTAACCAAGAGCTCATCACGCTCCTTAGCCGTAGACATAGAAATACCCTTGGCGTAAACCTTAATCTCACCTTGCACTTCAGCGTAAGCATTCACCGTAGCTACGATACAAATCATGCCTTCACCAGCAATCATACGGCGCTCAAGCATAATAGTGCTATCAAGCTCACCGACATCAGCATTATCTACCATGATGATGCCAGCTTCGACATGCCCCGCAATCTCACATTCGCCATCCTGCATTTGCAAAACATCACCATTATCCATAATAAATACACGATCGGGATCAACACCACATTTGACGGCTGTTTCACCATGCTTCACTAGCATGCGGTATTCGCCATGGCAAGGCATAAAATTATGTGGCTGACAGAGATTGATGAGTATCTTCTGCTCTTCTTGACTCGCGTGCCCAGAGACGTGCACTGATTGACCAGCACCATAAATAACTTCAGCACCCAAATTAAACAAGCTATCAATAAGATTGTTTACCGACTTCTCGTTACCAGGAATTGGTGACGCGCTAACTAGCACCAAATCACCAGGTTGTATCTTCACATACTTATGTTCATTACGCGCAATACGCGAGAGCGCAGCGAACTGCTCGCCCTGACTGCCAGTGGTAAGAATCACCAAATCCTCTGGGCGCATCTTACCAATGTCTTCTTGGCGCACTATAAAATTCTCCGGAATCTTAATATAGCCAAGATCTTTAGATATAGAAGCTAGGTTAATCATCGAGCGCCCAAAAATACAAACCTTCTTACCAGCCTTAAGAGCCAGTTCTAGAATGAGTTTGACGCGATGCACCTGCGAAGCGAATGTAGTAATAATCACTCGGTTAGTTTTATTCTCAACTATCTCTTTAATTTTAGGAATAACAGCCTTCTCCGATGGAGTATAAGTAGCTTTCTCTGCATTAGTGCTATCGCTAAGTAGAAGATCCACACCTTCCTCGCCAGCCTTAGCCAGCGGCGCCATATCGAAATAAAGATTATCAATAGGACTATGGTCTACCTTAAAGTCACCACTATGAACTATGCGTCCAGCAGGGGTATCGATGATGAGACTAAAACTATCAGCGATACTATGATTATTGCGGATATAAGTTACAGCGAAGTGCGAACCGATTTTAACCGTCTCGCGCGGCTGCACTTGCTTAGTCTTCTGATCACTAAGATCAGCCTCCTTAAGCTTAGATTTAATTAGCGCCAAAGCCAGTCCTGGAGCATAAATAATAGGGATATTGATTTCTTTGAGCATCGGCACTATGCCACCAATATGATCCTCGTGACCGTGAGTAACTATCATGCCGCGGATTTTTTGTTTATTCTCCAAGAGGTAATTAAGCTTAGGCAGAACTATATCAACACCAATCATCTCAACAGATGGAAACGCCAAGCCAGCATCGACTAGCATAATTTCATCACCGCACTCGAATACCCAAGTGTTTTTGCCGATCTCATAAAATCCACCAAGAGGAATAACTTTTACTTTTTTGGTGGGGTCAAGAGTAACAAGGCGATTACGCTTAAGGGTTTTGACAGATGCACCATTTTCAGACTTGAGAATTTGGCGAGTTTGTTCGGTTAGTTTATTTACTTTGTTCATAAAATTAGAGAATTAGGCAGCGACTCTGGCTTTAATGCCAAGCGATTTAATTAGCTGCTCTAGCGACTTGCGCTGCTCGGGGGTTAGCGGCACCAATGGTGAGCGAAGTTGCTCAGAGCATACACCTATTATAGCTAATCCTGCTTTAGTGCAAGTAGGGTTAGGTTCTACGAATAGAGCGTTAAATAGCGGGAAAAGCTTACGGTGAATAGTATCCGCCTCCTTAGTCTTGCCCTCAGCGAAGGCTTGAATCATGGTTTTCATCTCAGAGCCAACGAAATGCGAAGCCACCGAAACTACACCCTGCGCGCCCACTGCCATCATCGGCAGAGTCAGACTATCATCGCCTGAATAAATTTGGAACTCAGCAGCACTCAACTCTTGTCTAATACGACTAACTTGATCGATATTATTACTCGCTTCTTTAAGCGCAACAATATTAGAATGTGCTTTAGCCAATTGAATAATAGTCTCAGCCTTCATATCTATAACGCAGCGACCGGGAATATTATAAAGGATAATCGGCAAGCAGGTTTTAGCGGCTATTTGCGAGTAATGTTCAATCAAACCTTTTTGGTTAGGTTTATTGTAGTAAGGAGTAACGACAAGAAGTCCATCCGCGCCAATCTTCTCAGCGCGCTGGCTGGATTCTATAGCAGTAAGAGTGCAGTTAGAACCAGCACCGAATATAACCTTAGTGCCCTTGCCTAGAGATTTACATTTAGCGATTACCGCCTTCAAGAGTTCCATCTCTTCATCATGAGTAAGAGTAGGACTCTCACCTGTGGTTCCAGCTACTACTATAGTATCCGTGCCAGTCTCAACTAAATGTTCTACCAGCCGCTCGGCGGCAGCTAAATCTAGAGCGTAAGCATTATCAGCCTTGAAGGGGCTGATAATCGCTGTAATTAGGGTGCCGAATTTGGACATGCAAATAACATGATAGCAAAATCAAGCTTTACACGCCGCCAGCTGCGCCACCAAGGCTTCAGCAATCTTGACGGTATTGAGCGCGGCGCCAATTCTTAGATTGTCAGAAACTATCCACATATTAAAAGTATTGGGGTTGGATTCATCTTCGCGAATGCGACCGACATAAACTGGATCTTTACCAGCAACATCAAGTGGCATTGGATAGATCTGCTTCGAAGGATCGTCATGCAAGACCAGAGCTGGAGTCGCCGCAAGCAAACTCTTGATTTCAGTAACGGTGGCTGCTTTATCCAGTTCGACATTAACCGACTCAGCATGGCAAATCTCTACAGGCACGCGCACCGCTGTGCAAGTGATACGCAGATTAGGTCTGCCCATGATCTTGCGGCTCTCGTGAACCACTTTCATTTCTTCTTTGGTGTAACCATTATCAGTGAATTTATCTATTTGTGGAATCACATTAAAAGCTATCTTCTGGTTCATCACTCTATTAGTGAAGTCTTCACCCTTAAGCGCTTGCGCAGAAGTTGCGCGCAGCTCGTCTATCGCTTCTTTGCCGGCGCCAGAGACACTCTGATAGGTGCTAACTATCACACGCTTCACTCCATATTTATCATCAAGCGCTTTAAGCACTATTACCAGCGGAGCCGTGGTGCAATTCGGGTTAGCAATTATGCCTTGATGCTTAGTTAGATCATGGGCGTTCACCTCTGGTACTACCAGCGGCACATTATCGTGCATTCTAAAAAAACTAGAATTATCAATCAGAACAGCACCACGCTTAGTGATTTCTGGTGCCATCGCTTCACTCACACTGCTTCCTGCTGAAGCTAGAACTATATCGACATTATCGAAAGCACTAGGCTCAGCCAGCTCTACCTGGTATTGCTTGCCGCGAGCTTCCATCACAGTACCTACTGAGCGCGGACTTGCTAGCAGCTTAATAGACTCGAACGGAAAATTACGCTCATGAACTATATCCAAGAGCAAACGGCCAACATTACCAGTGGCACCAAGAATAGCTATGCGGTATTTAGAGCGGGTTTGCATTAAGAGATTATACTAGCAAGTTTCTCAGCTTTAAAATACTCAAGCATACCTTTAGCAGCTTCGCGTCCTTCGAAGACTGCCGTCACCACCAGATCAGCACCACGCACCATGTCGCCGCCAGCAAATATTTTAGGGTTAGTTGTTTGGAAACTATTCTTAGCTACTTTAACTCTATTTTTAGAATCAAGTTCTACGCCGTAATCACTGAGCCAGTTTGGTGGATTAGCTTCGAAGCCGAAGGCAAGTATTACCGCATCTGCTTGAAGTATCTCGTCACTGTTAGGAATAATTTCTGGCTTCCGGCGCCCCATAATATCTGGCTCAGCTAGCCTAGTAGTTTGCACGCGCACGCCTGTGACTTTAGTGCCGTCACTAATAATTTCTACTGGTTGTTTATTCCACAAGAAATTCACGGCTTCTTCTTTGGCGTTAGCGACTTCGCGGCGCGAACCTGGCATATTAGTTTCATCGCGTCTATATACGCAGGTCACGCTCTGAGCGCCCTGTCTAATAGCGGTGCGAGTACAATCCATCGCCGTATCACCACCACCAAGCACCAGCACTCGCTTGCCAGCTAGATTAATATAGTCCTCGGTCGGGTTCATAGTGTGCTTAACATTGGAAATTAAATAAGGTAAAGCTTGATACAGACCTTGAAGGTTCTGTTGCAAACCACCATCGATAGATTTATAAGTACCTAAGCCCAAGAACACCGCATCATAATTATCCATCAAGTCTTGAAACTCACAGAACGACCGTGATTGACTTATCTCTGCGTTATCTAAGCCAATCGCGGCCGTTCTGGGCACAGCACTTGACCTTATTTCAGTATTGAGCTTAAATTTCACACCCATCTCCTCTAGAATAATTCTACGCTGTTTAATTACTGATTTCTCAAGCTTAAACGGCGGGATACCGAAGGTAAGCAAACCACCAATCTCAGATTGTTTATCATAAACCTCTACCTGCACGCCATTGCGCACCAAAATATCCGCGCAGCCAAGTCCAGCAGGACCAGCACCGATTACAGCGACTTTCTTGCCGGTGTTAATTTTAATTGGGTTAATTTTAGGACGCCAGCCTTGTTTAAAAGCTTCATCACTAATATATTTCTCTATACTGCCGATGGTGACTGCACCGAAACCATCATTAAGAGTGCAAGCACCCTCACAGAGTCTATCTTGCGGGCATACTCTGCCGCAAATCTCAGGCAAACTATTAGTAATATTAGAAAGTTCAGCCGCCTCGAATAAATTACCTTTCTCAATTAGCTTGAGCCACTCAGGAATATGATTGGCGACTGGACACTTCCACTTACAGTAAGGGGTGCCGCAATCTATGCAGCGCCCAGCCTGAGCTTTAACTTGCTGCTCATTATACTGGCGGTAGATCTCATCGAAGCTCTTAACCCGAGTTTCGATGGCGACCTTATCCGGGTCAATGCGCGGCAGCTCTAGAAATTGATTTGGATTTGTAGTCATTTATTAACTCCAATGATTGCGCCTTAGCTTTTACTACGTAGAATTTAGCCAGAGATTCTGACCAAGAATTTAACAGCTCTTTTGCCCAAGCGCTATTAGTGAGACTTAAATGTTCTTCGACCAAATCACGCAGAAACTCTGCGTAATCATTCATCAGCACCTCATCTATGCGTAAAATTTCAACCAGTTCATTATTATAACGATTCGTAAAATCATTCTCTTGGTCATAAACAAAAGCCAGTCCGCCGGTCATACCCGCCCCGAAGTTATTACCAGTAGTTCCAAGCACCACCACCACTCCATCGGTCATATACTCGCAGCAATGATTGCCAGCACCTTCTACCACAGTTAAAGCCCCAGAATTGCGCACCGCGAACCTTTCGCCAGCTTGACCAGCAGCGAATAACTTGCCGCCAGTAGCACCGTAAAGGCAGGTGTTACCGATGATACTTGTCTCTTCAGTTCTAAAACTACTATTCGCTGGCGGATAGATAACCACGGAACCGCCTGCCATACCCTTGCCGACATAATCATTGGCATCACCTTCTAGGCGCATATGCACGCCACTGATATTCCAAACCGCGAAGCTCTGACCGGCTGTACCTTGAAAATTAAAATTAAGAGAGGCTTCGCCAAGACCAGCATCGCCGTAACGTCTTGCAATTTCACCAGATATTCTTGCACCAATAGAACGGTTGGTGTTTTGGATTCTATAATCAAACTTAGCGCTTGCTCTAGCTTCAATTGCCGCTAGCGAATCTGCTAGCATCTGCTCAGCAAGTGGGTTCTTATCGTATGGATTATTACGCTCAAGCGTACAGTAATGTGGCTGCTCCGGTGCAGCTTCGACTTGCGCCAGTAGCACATCTAGCGCTAGATTCTTCTGCTTAGCAGTAATACCAGGAACTATAGTCAAGAGGTCGGTCTGACCAATAATCTCCTCTAAGCTTCTAGCGCCGACCGAAGCAAGCAGTTCGCGAATTTCTTCAGCAACGAAATTGAAATAAGTTTCTAGCATCTCAGGCAGACCCTTGAAATGATGCTGGCGCAGAAACGGGTTCTGGGTAGCTATACCTGTAGCACAGTTATTCAAGTGACAAATCCTCAGAAACTTACAGCCCAAAGCTATTAGGGGAGCAGTTCCGAAGCCGAAAGATTCAGCACCAAGAATTGCAGCTTTAACTATATCCAAACCAGTTTTAAGTCCGCCATCAGTTTGCAGGCGAACCTTATCACGAAGATTATTAGCTCTAAGAACTTGGTGAGTCTCGACTAGTCCCATTTCCCAAGGGATACCAGCATAGCGAATAGAAGATATGGGGCTAGCTCCTGTGCCGCCATCATGCCCAGATACAGTAATAGCATCAGCGTAGGTCTTGGCAACACCAGCAGCTACAGTACCTACTCCAGATTCAGCAACTAGCTTGACAGACACTTGCGCAGCCGGGTTAATTTGCTTAAGGTCAAAAATCAACTGTGATAAATCTTCAATAGAATAAATATCATGGTGTGGTGGCGGTGATATTAATGAAGTGCCCGGTTTAGTGTGGCGCAGTCTTGCGATTAACTCATTCACCTTATGACCAGGCAATTGCCCACCCTCACCGGGTTTGGCGCCTTGGGCGATTTTAATTTGCAGGACTTCTGCGTTAATAAGATATTCTGGCGTGACACCAAAGCGACCTGATGCTATTTGTTTGATTTTAGATGATTTCTCAGTGCCATAGCGAATAGGATCTTCGCCACCTTCACCAGAATTAGACTGACCGCCAATACGATTCATCGCAATAGCGAGCGCTTCATGCGCTTCAGGAGAGAGTGCGCCAATAGACATAGCAGCGCTGCAGAATCTTGCGGTGATTGCTGCTACTGGCTCGACTTCATCTATGCTTATCGCCTGTTCGGATTTTTTCAGCGCCAGCATATCTCTAAGTGCGGTATAAGGTCTATTATCCACGAGCTGAGTGTATTTCTTAAACTCTGCATAGTCAGCGGATTTGACGGCAGCCTGAAGAGTCATCACCACATCAGGGTTGAAGGCATGATACTCACCAGAGGGCGAATATTTCATAAGACCACCAATCTCAAGCGGTCTATTAGTATCCCAGGCTTCACTAGTAAGCTCGCGATATTCAGCTTCTAAGTCTTGGAAGGTCGCACCTTGAATACGACTAATAGTTCCCGGGAAGCACAATTCTATTACTTCTTCATGCAAGCCAATCGCTTCAAACAACTGCGCGCCTCTATAACTATTAATAGTAGAGATGCCCATCTTAGACATAATCTTAAGAAGACCCTTCTTAATAGCTTCGCGATAGTTCTGCATTAATTCAACAGTAGATTTGCAGTCGATTTCACCATGCTGCGCCATATCATAAAGAACTTGATAGGCAAGATACGGATAAATAGCTGTAGCACCGAAAGCGATTAAAGCCGCGTAATGATGCGGGTCACGGGCAGTAGCAGTTTCTACAATAATATTAGCGTCGCAGCGCAGACCTTCCTTACATAATCTAGCGTTCACCGCACCAACAGCAAGCAAGGCATGCACCGGAATACGGTCGCGCCTAATTCTGCGGTCAGTCAGCACTAGAAAGGTCTTGCCTTTGCGCACCGCCCGCTCAGCTCTATCACAGATATCTAGAATCGCATTTTCAAGACTGGTTTCTTGATTATAAGTAAGGTCTATCGTTTCGTAGCTAAAATCACTATCATCTGGGGTGAGCAGCGACTTAAACATATAGCGCGAAAGAATTGGCGAGACCATATCTATTCGGCTAAAATCTCCATCTTGCTTAGTAAAAGGATTCGACTCGCGCCCAAGACAAGTGCGCAGAGACATAACTGATTGCTCGCGAATTGGGTCTATAGGCGGATTAGTTACTTGCGCGAATTGCTGGCGGAAATATTCATAAAGTGAACGCTTCTGATTAGAGAGCACCGCTAGCGGCGTATCGTCGCCCATAGAACCAAGCGGCTCCTGCCCCTCTGCACCAAGCGCCTTAAGCATACGCTCGCGCTCTTCAAGAGTGAGCTGGAATTGTTTTTGGTAAATCTCTAGCTCGTGCTTGAATATTGGATCTGCACCAGGCTCTTCTTCTTCAGGAATTGGTTTAAGGTAGCGAGTGTATTTCTCCAACCATTCCTTATACGGATAGCGAGAGCTGAGTTTCTTATCGATGTCACTAGCGAAAAGCAATTCTTGCTTATTAAGATCCACCGCTAGCATCTCACCAGGCTTCAAGCGACCCTTAGCTACCACATCTTCTGGGGCATAATCATAAACACCAATCTCTGAAGCGACAGTTAAATGTCTATCCTTCGTGATGACATAGCGGCTAGGACGCAGACCGTTCCTATCCATAGCGCAAGCTGCATAATTACCATCAGTAAGCGCCAGCGCCGCAGGACCATCCCAAGGATCCATATCTAGCGAATAATATTCATACATCGCTCTTAAATCCTCATCCATGGTAAGAGAATTTTGCCAAGCAGGCGGCACTAATATGCGCATGGCATGAAGAATATCAACACCTGTCATCACAAGGGCTTCAAGCATATTATCCAAGCTCATTGAATCAGAGCCTTCCTTGCTAATTAGCGGCATTAATTCACTAAGATTAGGGATTTGCTCTGAGAGGAATTTAGATTCGCGCGACACCGACCAATTACGATTGCCATTAATAGTATTAATCTCACCATTATGCGCCAGCATCCTGAAAGGCTGTGCTAGACGCCACTCCGGAAAAGTATTAGTAGAGAAGCGTTGATGAAAAAGGCAAAGCGAACTAGACATCAAAGGGTCTTTAAGGTCTGGATAAAAAGTAGTTAAATACTCAGGCATAATCATGCCTTTATAAGATAGGGTCTGAGAAGAAAGACTAGCTACATAAAAATACTCGTCCTTACATTCAAGCGCAAGTTCAGTTTTGCGGCGAGCGATATAAAGCTTACGCTCGAAATCTTCAACCGCCATATCTTTAGGCGCATTCACAAAGATATGATAAATTTGCGGCAAAGTCTTCAAAGCATCTTCCCCGCAGGCACTAGCATCAATAGGCACAAGGCGCTCAAGCGCCACTTCCAATTTCTCTTCGCGCAGTTCTTTTTTGAGCCGAGCTAGAGCATTAGAACTGAGGGTTTTATTACTGTTAGTAAAAATACAGCCGACTGCATAGTTCTTGGCAAGCTTGATTTTCGCTTTACGCGCCAGCGCCTGCAAAAACTCATCAGGCTTACGCAACAGAATTCCGCAACCATCACCAGTCTTACCATCAGGAGCAACTGCACCTCTATGCGCAAGGCGCGATAAAGAATTAATCGCAGTTTCAACTAACCAAGGTGAGGCTTTATTGTCTAAATTAACAATGAGACCAACACCGCAGCTATCTTTTTCGAATTGCTTCTGGTGGAGTTGTTTTGGCATTCTGTATTAACGTATAAAAGGGGCAAGGTTAAGCATAGCAAAAACTAGCCTGCTAAGAGACTTTTCAGATAGGCTTAGAAGCATCGAGCATAAATGCTAGCATCGGCACTTCCATAACTTTAGGGTGGTAAACTCCATGCCCCCAAAATCCATCCTCACCGAAACATTCACCATGGTCAGCAGTAAGAATGACAAAAGTATTCGCTGGCAATTTAGTCAAGAATTCACCCATACGCTTATCCAAGTGTTCAGCGGCAGCTATTTGTGCTTCATGTAATTGCCGTCCCTTGGATAGACGCTTCTCTTCATCAACTTGAGGAGGCCAGGCCATATAGTCTCGTGCTTGCATCGCGTATTCCTTGCGATCAGCACCATAGTGCATATAAGGAGTATGAGTCTCGATTAAATTAAGGAAGGCAAAAAATGGTTTATGCTTAGCGTGCAATTCTAGATTACGCAGAAGATAGTTACACTGCTGCTCGCAAGATTGAGCCTGTTGATAATTAAAATGCTCAAAACCATCAGTAAGTACTTTCTTCGCAAACCAAGTAGCCGCACCTGAACCGACAGTATAGTAGCCCGCGTCACCTAAAGCCCTGATCATATCGTGACGACTAGCCCCAAGCTCTATAGTCTTAGAACCTTTGGCATCTTGCTTGGCTTCACCAGCTTTACGCATAGTAATAAGTTGGCGCTCAAAACGATTCAAATAAGGTACTGGCTCATGTACTAGAGGAAATATCCCGGTGAAAAAAGATATATGCGAAGGCAAAGTATAAGTTCCAGGTGCCCAAGCTTGATAAATGCGAGCATAGCTATCCAGAACCGGTGTATTAGCTGCCAGCAGACTATCATAGCGGCAAGAATCGTAAACGATGAATAGTACATTCATCTCGTCCTGCTCTTGCTCCTGCTTAATATTGATGTCTTGAATATTACTGGTACGATGATAACTAAACTCATTAATCCAAAAACGTAGTTTCTGCTTGCTTGCGCGGATAATATTATTTAAATTAAACACTGTTTAATTATTTCTCCTAAATGCTTTACTGATAAGGGCTATATCTTCACTGGTGATAATAGCACTGAGCCATAAATAAACTGGGTAAGCAGGAATAAGCAGCCAAGCTGGTAATAGCGGTGCCAAAAACGCAGGCACAGCTGCTATCAACAAAAGGTGCAATAAAGAGATTTGCTTATGAGTGAAGAAACACATAAATACTACCCTAGTTAAACTGGCAATAATCGCAGCATAAACAGCTCCTACTATGCCCTGGCTTGGAATCAGTATAAGGTTCGCAACAATAAAGAGCAAAGTAGATACTAGCAAGGAACCTATGCGCTTAATATGTTCGCCGCGCACCGCAAGTATAAGATTAGAAGCCTTATCCAAGAACAATAGTAAAGTAACATAGGCAAATATCTTCACAATACTAAGCGACTCAGCATATTGGCTGCCAAAAAACTTAAGCACTATAAAATCTGAGAAATAATAAACAAGAAGAAAAATTACTGCGCCACTAAGAGCGAAGAATCTAGAAATATGCTGAGCAAGATTCAGGAAACGAGCCTCATCACGTTCATAAGTCTCGTGCAAAGTAGGCAAAAACACTTGATTAATAGTCTGTGGAATAGTCTTAGTAAGCCTATTAAGCCGAGCTGGAATAGCATAGTAAGCAACAGCAACAGGACCCAGCATACTGTTAAGTAAAACTCTATCTATGCGCGCCTGCGCATCTTCCAGTGTGTCATAAAGCCCGTAACCCAGTGACTCGCGCAGCATAGGCATTACTTGACTGATATCCAGCCGGGGCTTGACCAATTTCATCGTAGATAAATAAGAAATCAGAAACTTAAAGATACTAAAGAAAGCAAACAAAGTTACCAATAGCTGCCAGCCACCAAAATATCTAAGCACAATATAAATCATGCCAAGACGCAAAAACTTATTAATACTATTAACAATAGAAATAAGTTTGAATTCACCCAACGCCCTGCGCACTGTACCGAAGATCTTAGCGAAACCCTCCATAGTCTCGATGAAGATATAACAGCCAATAACATAGATGGCTTCTGGACCGGGTTTGGTCAGCAGAGCTATGCCATAGACCAGTGCTGCTGCTGGCACAAAAGTCACAGCCTTAATAAAAAGCCCAGTACCGACTGCCGTATTTAGTCCTTCTTGGAGCCCACCAGCATGCTGCGCAGAAATCTTGAATAAAGAATTGCGAAAACCAAGAGCAAAAACAAAAGAAAACAAAGCCACAAAAGCTTCACCGGCAAGCAAGATACCAAAGTCCTTCGGACTAAGCATACGCGCCATAACTATAGTCGTGAGCAAATAAACTGCTAAGACTACAAAATTACTAGTAAGCATATAAGCTAACGCTTTTACTAGTTTAGATTTAGTCATAGTTTGCATTATTTAGTCAGTGTAAAACTATCTATCAACTGGGCTTTATTATTAATGAATTTAAAATCTAACTTAACTGGACTAAACTCCAAAAGACCAGAACCCATCTCATCGGAAGATATCACAAAGTAATCCTCAAGCTTATCCTTGCGCCGCCCGAAACTAGAACCCGAACAACCAAGCACTACATAAGTAGTCTTGCCAAATGCTTTGGTGCGTTCATAGCGATGAATATGACCACTAAACACTAGATCAGTACCGTATTCTTCAAGTATCGGAGTAACATTAGTCTCCATCCAATGCTTCCAAAAATTATTACGCTCAGCCTCAGGACTTGCTGCCTGAGAGCTATGCACCGCGTGGTGAAACACTGCTATTAACCAAGGTCTAGTCTTAGCTTCTGGATATTTATGCACGAAGGCTTCAAGATCTTGTTTAAGCCAAGTGATCATCTTATTATTAGGGCTTAATTTTGGCTCTGTATCATCTTCATCTCTATCGAGTTTTTGCTCATGCGAGTCGTAAGAATCTAACATCAAGTAGTGCGCGGCACCATAATCAAAAGAGTAATATGCTTCTGTCGCAGATGCGACACCTCCCAGTTCAGCATTAGCCGGCAAGCTAAAAGCATCATAGTAAGCACCACGGGCACTGGGGCAAGAACGCGCTGAGTAACCACGCAAATCTTCCTGATAACCAGAATCATGATTGCCCAATACCGAAAAAACTGGCGCAGCTGAAAGCTGCATAGCGTAAGGCGTGAAGAGACCTTTAGTATATTCCTCATCCTTGCCATACCAATAGGTGTTATCACCGAGCATAAGTATCATGTCGAGTTCGCCAGCTTGGGGATCCTTGCCATCATTGCGCAAATAATTAAGAAACGCATCCCTAACCTGAATCTGTGCATTATGAAACTTATTAAAGCTAGCACTAGCACTGGTACCAGAATCACCAAGCACCCAAACTCTAGTCGTATCTACAGCCAAAGGAGCGGTCTTGAGATAGTAAGATCCGCGTCCTAATTCTACTGGCTTAGAGTTCTTGTAAGCATGCAAGGAATAAATATATCTGGTATCGGGTTTGAGTCCCTTGATATGAACCTCGTGCTCAGTCTGAAGCAGATCATCACTATAACTAAATAGTTCAGCACCATTATCAATCTCACTGTATTTAAGAATGGTAACAAGCGGCTTCTTAGTTCGGTAACGAATAATAGTGGAGTCTTGCTTGGTCATTTGCAGGTATGGACCGCGCTCTAGAGCCTGCTTCAAGGGCTTAGCAAGAACAGGATAACTCAGGGATAATAAACTTAATAATAATAAGGATAATATATTATTCTTAGGTGTTATCAACCTCAGTAAACGGCTAAGAGCCAAAAGCATATATTCAACCGCAATAATTATACAGCGTTTAATTGTCAGTCTATGCACCCGCTCACCGCTCACCGTATAACCTAGACGCTTGATAGTAGGCGCAAGAAAACAATTAACAATAGCAGCAGAATCTGCATCAAGCTCTTCACGCCAAGCACCTATACGCGAGGGATCTAAATCTTGACTAGCCTTATGCTTCCACTCAGCTTCCCAAGTAGCGAAAACTGGTTCGGCACTACTAGTACCGAGCAGAGCAACTTCAAACTCTATACCAATAAACTCACAAATAGATTTCAGTGTAGCCTCTGGCTCAAGTAGCAAATCCTCATACTTATAAGTCTGTAAATTAGCTAGAGGAATATGTCTCTGAGCAGCTTCCCCCAGCTTAATATAGCGCTGCCAAAATCTTGCATTATTAATAAGTCCGGGCGGACGCCAAGGCATCTTAATTAAAGAACTAACAACATCACGACCATCGCGCAGCAGATGGATGAACTTGGCTTCAGGATACAAGACTAGAATCTCATTAAGATTCTGCAAATGCTGCGGCGTCTTCTCGCAAAACACGGTCTTAGCCTTGACCTTAAGCAGTGCCGCCATCATAGTATCGAAGACTTGTTTGCGGCTTAATTCAGTAGCACCGTGCGCCATCAAAGCAGCAGCAAAATCTTCTTGCTTAAGCTGGGAGACCGCAAGGAAATCCAAAACCCTGGGCTCAGCAAAGAACTTAGCCAAGCTATCAGACTCCAGTTTAAGATTGCCTTTAATATCAAAACAACTTAGCTTGGAAACATGATTAAAGAAATGCGTCTCAGTGGCAGCGGCCACCAAGGAATGCTTATTGAGTAGTGAAGCTAGTTTAGTAGTACCACTTCTTGGGCAGGCTACTATGAAGACAGGTGTAGTCACCATTCAAACTAGTTTACTAAACTTGCTCCATAATCGCCAATAACTGCGTTATGCTCGTCCTCGGCATCCTCATTTACGCTTAAGTAAACTCCGGTGCCTCGTCCTCGCAAGCCTTGTTCTTGACGATTCTGAAGCAAGTCTAAATAATGATGGTGCTATATTTATAGATCAATGAAGGTCGTAAATCCTGTATTTATCATCGGCTGTCCGCGCAGCGGCACTACTCTTCTTTTTACTATACTCTCTAGCAGTCCTGAGCTCTGGTCTAC
>JAYVUR010000042.1:0-4158 GCA_043787715.1 Candidatus Melainabacteria bacterium | reverse complement strand
CAATACATTTTGTCTTAATCAGCCCTTAACCTCACTTCGATATATATAAAGTATGGGTATGGATTCTATTGCAGCTTCAGTTCCGCCAGTGGTGCAATTCACTGCGCCGCCGCCAGTTATTGAAACTAAGCCGCCGGAGGTTGTAGCCCCAGCACCCAGTCGCCAAGACAGTTTCGAGTCAGCTGCGCCTAAGGTTAATTTCGCAAAAGTAGATGCCGCGCAAAAAACAATTGCCAGTAAAGGACTCTTTGATCTTCGTAGCCCAGTCGAGCCAGTCGTGAGAGATGCTGGTAAAGAACTGATAGCTGGCAAATACAGTGGACCGATAACAGATAAGGAAGCCTCTGTAATTCGTGCTAATTTATCTGGCGATCAACTCAAAGAATTCAATAAAGATTATGCTGCTGGTAAGTTCAGTCAACCGATAGAATCAACCAAGCTTGGGAAATTACAAGAAGTCCTGGATAACCCTAAGAGTAATTACAACGCTCTGCGTGCAGAGGCTGATACGGTCAAACAATTAGGCTATAACATGACAGCACAGCGTTATAAGCCGACTGAAGTTGCGACTGCCTTGCCTCCTAATGGTCAAAGACTCAACACTAAGAGTTAATTCACCAGTCTTAACCAATCCTTAACCTAGATTTGATTATATATATTAGCCGCATGGGGGCGAGAAATGGATATAAGTAGTAAATCAATTCTCAATATTAATTCACAGGCCAGTTTGCCTGACTATGATACCGCTCTACATGCGGGATCTATGGTGTTTAAGACGGGGATGGTGATGATGGTTGAGGGGATTGATAATTTACCTCAAGATCCATATTACCCATCTAGTAATGGTTCTGATACGTTCATGTCGAATTTGCAGTTGGAATCACTGAAGACTGATCAGGGATTTAATTATGATAAGTTGTCAGAGAAGTTTAATAATAGATATGGTCACTTAGGACCTGAAGAATATAATGAGAAATTAAAAGAATTAAAAGAATTAAAAGAGCATCCTAGTGGGTCTCGTGTCGGCATGGATAACGATGAAGCCGAAAAATCCATACGTAAGCAGCGTGCTGAGAAGCTTATAGATACTTTTAATAAAGATGATTATAATGACTGGTCGTCAGATTCTGATTCCGAGTCATTGCCTACTCTTAAAGATAAATGGAAAGAAGTTACTCAGGGGCTCGATACTGAGTCTATTGGAGAACTGCAATCCTCATTGCGCAACAAGTTGTACGCTGAGAGTATTGACACACCAGTGTTTAATGATGTTGTTGGAGGTGACGTTTTTAGCGCTACTCCCGTCCTCGCTCACAGCACTTCAGCCCCCCAGTCGGCAGCCTCTTCTTCTCCTACAGCAGGTGATTTTAGAAGAACAGGGAAATTACCCGGTAATATTGATGGTCCCGATCAATTAACTGCTCGCACGCAAGTTCGTGATCAAGTGAGGGCGAATCTTGAAGCTACTAAATCAAAAAATGAAGCTGAAATTACGAGATTAGAGTCTTTAACGCGAGACAATGGTGGGGAGGAGAGAAAAACTCTAACGGATGATATTGCAGTTAAAACCAAGGCTAATGCCGAGTTGGCAATATCGAAAAGAGCATTAGAGACTGAAAAAAATGAACTCAATAAAGAGCTAGAGAAAACTGTCGGTCAAAAAATTATTAATGAAAAGACTATAGGCGAAACAACCGCAAAGACAGCATGGAGTGAGGCGAAACCTGCTAAGGTGAATAATCCTTCTGATTTTAATACTAAGTTTAATGCAGCAGCTGATGCTATTGATAAGAATGATCAGTTGGATCCATATAAAAAACAGGCAGCATATAAAGCCTTAATTGAGAATCCTGAAGTCCAATCGAACCTCAAAGATAGGAGTTTTTGGTCTGCTAATCAAGCTGCTCCTCTTAACCAGCAAACAGTTAATCAGCGCTTAAATAGTCTAGGGCTTAGTGTTAAAGCTGATTCTTCTGGTACTTATAAATTGGAAGGTTATTCTCAGCAAATTCGAAATAAGAATCAAGACTATAAAGACTTCTCTGTGCAGAAGCAAGCTGTAGAAGTGAAAATTGCTACAGCGACATCCACTATAAAGAATAATGAACGTGATCTTAGTGTTTTGCAAACTAGGCTTAAAGGTATCGATTACGAGATTAAGGAAGCCCCTGCTAAAATTGGCAAGCTAGAGGCTGCCAATAAGAGTATTACGGTCGCAATCGATAAATTGCCTACCAATGATGATCTTAAAGATCCCAATCATGTTAAATGGAAGGATCTCAAGGCGTTAATCTCTGATAGTTCACCATTGGGTGCTGCTGCTCGCACTAGGCCTGCTGTGAGAGTTCGCGGCTCTGGAACATCTGCTGATGGTATGGATGATCTTGGAGAAGTTAAGCCAGAAGATTTTCATAAGTTTGGTTGGGATCAGGTGAAGCAAGATGCGGTTCAAGCAGATCTTAATAAAAGAAACTTTACAACCTTAAATGGTAGGACTATTGTCCAGCCTGACAACCCTAAGGTTTCAGACAAGTTGCTGGCTGAGAATGCTAAGGATTTTGCCTATAATTCTTCTCAGTTTACAGATGATGATAAAACCAAAATAGTAAAATACATGGACGACTTGAAGCTCTCGCCACGCCAACGAGCAGTTTTCTTGCAAGGTATGGGTACTGATTATACTGGTTGGAGTAATGACTTGGCAGATAGCGCGAAAGAGAATAGTCCTATTAGACAAAGATTCGAGGAATTTCTCATGGAGCAAGGCTTCACCATGTCCGGTAAGCCCGGTGGCAATATTATTATTGGTGGTGATGGCTTCGGGGCTAATCCACCAGCAGGTTTTCCTAGACCGGGCGCTCAAGTCCAAATGACCCCCGCTCAAGCCCAAGCTCAAGCGCAAACCGCTGCCCAAAAAACACAAATGTGGGTAGGTCTTGTTGATGCTATTAATAAATCTGCTGCTGGTGTAGCTAACACAGCTATCCAACTCGGTAACCGCCGTTCAGCACCTGCTTATAATGGTAATTATCAGAGTGGTAGTCTTGCTGCGATTATCGCTCAAAGAAGAGATGAGAGTCGTGAGCGAGCTCGTTACATTCTTGCTAACGGTGGATCTGTTAATCAATGGTCATAAGCCTGTGCTTGATTCCGCACAACGGGTCGTCACTCAGCACTACTTCATCTATCACTACGCTACGAAACTACGTCTAGCCTCAATCAGCGGGGCCATACTGCCTTGCTTGTATGAAGTGTCTCTTCTGTCGAAACTATTACCATTATCAGCTCTACGGTTTAGGCTATCTGCAGCTTCAGCACTTAGCTTTTCGCTTCCTGCTACAGTGCCACCTAGTCGTTTGAATTCTATATATTCTGCGTTAAGCTTAGTGCTGCTTGCACCCCAAGCTTTGAACTGCTTATCTACTTGCTTCCTGTCATCTGCTGACATATTAGCAAGATTCTCTCTACCTTCTTGGCTCTTGGTATAAGCATCTAATTGCTTGAAATCCACTGTGCCATTGGGGTTTATTACATTCTTAACTTGGCTACCTTCATTAGCATTTGCAGAGATGGCTTTAAGGATTTTTTCTTGAGCTGCTCTTTTTTCAGTAACCTGATTTTGCATGTGGCTTACTATCTGATCTTTGGTGCTGCCTGCTGGAGCTGCTGTGAACGGTTCATCATTGAGTGCTAGGTCGAGATCTTGCTTGGTGAATAACACCGCTCCATTAGCATTACTATAGTTCTGTCCGTCATTAGAGTGGATGGAACTGCTATTAATCGTAGAAGCTATAGTAGCTTGATTGCCCTTAAGCCCGACGTTGCCTGTATCAGCGATGATTGCTTGTTTAAGCTCTTCTTGAGCTTTGATTTCGTCTTTTGTTTTAGCATTATCTATTTGAAGTTTTTCTTCAAGAGATTGGGTTGCTTGATCTTGTTTAACTCTATCGTTAGAAGCTATACCAGAAGCATGCTGATTGATTTGAGCATCCATCGCTTCAAGCTGAAAATAAGTCTGCACGACTTTACCGATAGTTTCAGTAAGTGTCTGAAATACTTTTACGAAAGCGCTCCAGTCTATGCCTGACACTGACATCTAAGCAGCCCCCTTTGTGTATCTTGCTGCTCTTTGCTCGCGGCTCATTACGAACTGATCTG
>JAYVUR010000041.1:0-2916 GCA_043787715.1 Candidatus Melainabacteria bacterium | reverse complement strand
GTAACGCAGTTATGGGCGATTTCAAAACAAGCTTAATATGCGCATAGGAATCCCTAGAGAAATATTATTAAATGAGAACCGAGTAGCCCTCACTCCGGCTTGGACTCGCAGCTTAACAGAGCTTGGGCACGAAGTTTATATAGAAAGCAATGCTGGTCTGGGTAGTAGTTTTCATGATGAAGACTATGTAGCTGCTGGCGCTAGTATCTTAGCTAGCGCGCAAGAAGTTTACAATATCGCTGACCTTATAGTCAAAGTTAAACAACCACTTGATGAAGAAATTAAATTTATCAAAGCCAACCAAATGGTTTTCACTTACCTGCACCTCGCTGGTAATCCGGGTTTGGGCAAAAAGCTTGAAGCTACTGGCGGGCACTTCATCGCCTACGAAACTATAGAAGACAATCAATATCGCTTGCCGCTACTAAGACCCATGTCAGAAATAGCAGGCAGACTCGCACCACAAATTGGCGCGAGATTCCTTGAGCGCAGTTGCTCACTGAAGAACCCCGGGCGCGGATTATTATTAGGCGGAGCATCAGGAGTGCCGCAAGGTACAGTTACTATTATTGGTGCCGGCATAGTTGGCGGCGCTGCTCTTAAGATTGCCGTTGGGCTTGGTGCTTACGTAAATATTATCGATACCAACTTCAATGCGCTTGGACTTATTGACCAAGTATATGGCAGCAGAGTTACAACTATCTACAGCACTACTCAAGCAATTGAGAATGCTGTCACTAATTCTGATTTGGTTATAGGTGCTGTACTTATCGCCGGCAAAAAAGCACCGAAGCTTGTGACCGAAGATATGGTTAAACGTATGCGCTACGGCTCAGTGATTATAGATGTGGCGGTAGACCAAGGTGGCTGCGTGGAGACTTGCGAAATTACTTCGCACGAAAAACCAGTGATGCTTAAACATGATGTGCTGCATTATGGTGTACCGAATATGCCAAGCATAGTACCTAACACCAGCACTCAAGCACTCTGCAATTCAACCATGCCTTACATCATCAAACTAGCTAAAGAAGGGCTTAAAGCCTTAGATGATGATCCCGGCTTCAAAAAGGGATTAAATGTATCAGCAGGAAAAATCCTGATTGAGATATAAATCGTGAAAACGATAGTCAGTGGAGCAGATTTAATTGCGCGAGCGGCCTTAGACGCGGGGGTGAACTTCTTCGCGGGCTATCCGATTACACCAGCTAGCAGTATCTATGCTGCCATGCTCAAGAATTTACAAGCCGAAGGCAGAGTTGCCCTTGGTGTTTCTGATGAAATATCTGCGCTCAATATGTGCGTAGGTGCTAGCATGCGCGGCGCTAAAAGCCTGACAGCAAGTGCAGCCCCTGGACTTAGTCTTATGGTCGAGACTATTAGCTATGCTTTCGCCACAGAAACGCCAGTCGTAATAGTAGTAGGGCAGCGCTTGGGTCCGAGCACCGGCGCTGCTACCCAAAATGCTGAAGGTGATATTAGTTTCGTTTCCAATCTTATTGCTGGCGGCTACCAGATCCCAGTGCTTGCAGTAAGATCGCTAGAATCGGCTTATAGAACGACTTTTGAAGCGATTAACACTTCAGAGATACTACGCTGTCCGGTTATATTATTAACCGAAAAAGATTTAATCATGTCTTATGCCAGCCTCGATGACGCGAGCTTGGTTAAACCCGAAATTAAAAACCGCAAAATATATAATTACTCAGGGGCTGAAGTTTATAAACCATATAATTTTAATGCGCTTGAAGACGTACCAGATTTCGTAGCAGCTGGCAGCCAGTTCGACCAACCCCGCACTATTATCACGGGTTCCATGCATGATAAGGCTGGCAACCTCACTAAGAATTCAGCAGAAGCGCTAGAGGTGCTTGCTCATCACCGCCAGAAAATAATGGGGAATAGGGATAAGTTTTTGTTTTATGAGTTAACCAGTCATCCTGAGCACGAAGTGCGAAAGGACCCCCATGCTGCCACAAAGAAGATCGCAATAATAAGTTTCCTCGCCACAGATCTGGCTGTGCGTGAGGCACTTAGAGACTATAAAGGCGGTGCTCATATCACTCACCTTAGTCTTGAAACTTTATTTCCAGTGCCAGAAGAATTAATCACTAAGACTATCGCAGATGCTAGCCGCGTGATAATCCCGGAAGAAAACATCAACGGTCAGTACGCTGAAATTATTAGGTATCTAACACAGGGCAAGCAAGTTGTAAAAATCAACTCAGTTGCTGCTATGATTAAACCTAAACAAATATTGGAGGCAATCGATGGCTAAGCATCAATACTTAGTTGATGATGCGCAGTTCCCTTACTGTAGCGGCTGCGGGCACACATGGATTAATAAGAGCCTTGCTAAAGCTCTAGAGACCCTAGATAAAGACCCGCGCGAGATTAACCTGGTTAGTGATATTGGTTGCGTGGGTTTAGTTGATAAGCTTTTTCTTACTAATACCATTCACACTCTGCATGGTCGCAGCACTGCTATTGCAAGCGGCTTGCAGATTGCCGATGGGGTTTTGTATGGCGCCGACACCAAGCATATAGTAATGATTGGTGATGGCGGCTCGACTATAGGTTTGCTGCATCTTGTTGAAGCCGCTAGACTTAACGCTGATATTACAATACTGCTGCATAATAATTTTGTCTATGGTATGACTGGCGGACAAAATTCCGGCTTCACTCCTATCGGTTTTAGAACAGCTAGCACTATGGATGGTAATCTTGTTGCACCAATTCATATAGCTGAGATGCTGCGCGCTACAGGCGCAACATTCATCGCGCGCAAACTAGCAACTGATACAGATTTAGATGAAACTATAGTTGCCGCTATTAATCATCCCGGTTTTGCACTAGTCGAAGTGATAGAACTCTGTACCGGCTACGCCAGTAAATGGAACAAGCTCACCAAGACTGATG
>JAYVUR010000040.1:0-1903 GCA_043787715.1 Candidatus Melainabacteria bacterium | reverse complement strand
GCTGAATTTGCTGGTATGTTAATGCCCCTAGATCTTGAAGCCAGAGGTTTTGTTAAGCAGGTGGTTCCTTTAACACAAAAACGATTACATCAAGTTGCTAAGCAATTCTCTCATATGAACCTTGAAGCTTTTAAACAAATGGTTTGTGCTTACGATCCTAAGCAGCGTGATTATGAGATTTATGTTCGTAGGAATGAAATCAATGGTGACACTATGATGAAATCACTTATTGAAACCATGGTTGCAGTGTTTAACCCGAACTTCATGCATTTGCAATTTATGCAGAATACCACCAGGGATTTTGCTGGTAATATTGTGAATCTTAAGCATATAGTGTTTGATGCGGGCGAGCCTATAGTGGTTAATGAATCCAGGCTTGATCAGTTCGGCAAGCTAAGACAAATAGCTCATGTCGGTGATTGGGGTGGTAGGAGCGAGTACCTTAACTCTGTTGAGAGATTTGATGATGGTTCTATTGTTTGGACTATTACTGAGCAAAACGAAGAAGCTTTAAGCGCCTCAGCTGCACTTAAAGAAGATGGTCAAATTATTATTCTTAAGAACTTAGAAACACCATTACATTTTAGTGTGGCTCGTAATATGGGTGCTGAGGGTATTGATGAGCATAGTGGTAGATGGACTGGTTGTTTTGATTATGAAGCTACTAAACCTGAGTATGATGATAAATACATACTAAGACGTGATTACAAGGACAGCATCCGTAAACAGGTTTATCAGATAGTAGATGGAGCGGCTGTCCCAGGTCTAGTGCCTGTATTTGACATCTAGTGGTATAACCATTTATAGATGACTGAAGCTGACGAGACTAAACCGCAAATAGCTGATGTTAAATTAGAGCATAGACATAACTATGTTGGTGGCGCTTTCGCTTATAAGAATAGTAGTACTAGCGCTAAGATGCTAGATCCCGAAAATTTTCAAGAGACGGTAATGATGATAGGGCGGGGCAAGGCTAGACCGGTGCGTATTGCTGCGCCGATTAAGGAAGAGCGAGCTGGAGCTTATCCGCAGCATAATAGTCCAAGAGATTTTAGGCAAGAGCTTGAGATTATTGAATCCAAGTCTCTTGAGGTCTATGAGAGGCTTAATGATGTACAAAACCTAGAAGATAATGGTTACAAGCATATTGTTGTACCTTTGCCGCGCGAGCGCTTGGCTCGTATTCATGCCCAGTATGCACATTTGAGTAAATTTGCTTTTAATCAGATGCTTGGTATTCCTAATCCTGATAAGCGTGATTTTGATGTTTGGGTGAAGCGAATAGAGAAGTCTAGACAGTTATTGGTTGCTTATCCCTACAAAAAAACCGGGGTTACTATTTTTGTGCAAGTGATTGATTTTGCTGAGGATTTGCAGACTGTATTTGCTGTTAAGCACTGTACTTTTGATGAAGGTAAGCCGATTGTGATTAATGAGAGCATGGTTGATAAGTACGGCAATATTAGGCAGCTTGCACATCTTGGCGTTAAGGGTAGTGGCCAAGCTTATAATTCGGTAGAGCGTTTCGATGATGGTACTGTTGCTTGGACTGTAACACTTAGAGAAGCTAAGGAGAGGATCTCTGGTACTGCTGTGCTTAAAGCGGATGATAGTGTCGAAATATTGCAGGGCTTGATGAACGATGCTAGTCTGCTTGCCGCCAAAAATACTGGTGCGGAAGCTGTGCTTAATGATAAGTGGTCAGGGCAGTTTGCTCAAGAGGCTTGTTCTGGGCTTTCTGATCACCCTATGCAAACAGCCTTCAAGGAAACTGTGCGCAAGCAAATCGGACAAATAGTAGATGGCGCGACTATACCAGGTTTTATACCGATATTTCCCTTGCATTTTTCGGAGCATTTAGGTCCGCTTGTCCATTAATATTACGGCTTAAGTAGCTTTCGGC
>JAYVUR010000039.1:0-4636 GCA_043787715.1 Candidatus Melainabacteria bacterium | reverse complement strand
AATCATTCTTAACGCAATTCTGCTTCTTAGTAACATTGTGGAATCTTTATCATTGGCATATTGATTTAATCGTATGTTTTCTTGGTTCATAATGTCTGTAATGCAGACATTGATGAGTGAGCCAGGTCTTTGTGATAATTCGGTTGAGTAAATTCGAGTAAGTAATTGTAGGATTTTAGGACAATCTTCTTCCGTGATTGCCGCCGCCGCCTCTTCTTCGTTATGTTTCTTTTTCCATTCAATATTTCGTAGTAGTTCGAAATCATCAGTGATTTCTTCGTGTCCTTGTCGTAATACTCTTCGCGGATGTAAGCATCTTTCTATCACGGCATTAATTAATAGGAGTTTATTGAGTTTTTTTAAGTAGCTTTTTTTTGGTAGATCATTGAGTTGAGCTAATTGGCGCAGTTCCTCTCCTTTGTCTGAAGGCCAATTGCTATTTGTTAGCTCTTCTGTTAAAGCTTTTAATTCTTTATTTAGTTCTTTTTGTTGTTCAGTTTTCTCTTTATCCGTCCCTAAGATCTGCCTTGCTAGATCTTGTTCTGATTTTATTAACTCTTGGTCTGCGTTAACTTTGTTTTTAATTCTGGGATTATTATCATCGATCAGGTTCCTTACTCGTCTGTAATAATCCGCGATATTGTCTATGGGCTTGAATGGAGGATTAGCCAGATTTGGGGTGCTCGCGAGTGGAGATGAAGGGCTAAGTTTAAACCTTAGACTTTTTACTGTCTCCCAAAACTTGCTGTTTGTAAGTGCTATTAGTCTCAACTTTTCTCCTTTGAGATTAGCCTTCCTGCTCGGTTATTTTTGGTATATTAATTACAACATTGAATCTTTCATCTCGGTAGTCTACCTGCACATGTGCTCCCATAAAGGTAGCCATCGCCTTAACTAGATGTAAGCCTCTTCTTTTAAGGTTTGGTGCTGTAGGTCTATCTATATCCGAATGTTTTGAGCTTGCGCGCATTAGATCTTCTAGGTTCTTGCCTTTTAGTGACTCTAGGTCTGCAACTGTATTACTTACTATTAATTGCAGTTGTTTTTTGTTTAGAGGATTTTCCTGTAGAATTATTTTTATATCTGGATCATTAGGTTTACTGTTGAATTCAACAGCATTTTCATAGAGCACGCTTAGGATATCTGGCAAGCATTCGTCTACGTGATAATCTTTAAGACGATTATCTATTTCGTGTACAAGGTTATTAGTATCACCTCCCATCTTTGTTCTGGAATTTCTAAAAATCTCTTCCCAATTGTTGATAATTCCTCCAATGTCTGATGGGGAACTTGTTTCAGGGATGTAATGTGCTAAATATTTAGCCATTTGTTCTTTAATTCGTATCGCTTCTGGGCTTATGCAGTAATTAGCTTCTCTGGCATTTGCAGGTTTTTGTGTAAGTAGAAAGTTGAACATTTTTTGTATAATAACTTTAGAGCTAGCAATTGCAGCTGATGATGCTTCCTCTCCGTTATTAGTATCTTGAACAGCTTTGGTTAATATTGCTTTATTATTAAAAACAAAGTAACTGGCAAGGTCTATTATTCCCTCAAGTGCAGCATCTAGTTTTGGATGTTGATCCCTGCTAATTGGTTTTAGTATTGTTTCAAAATCAAGTTCTATACCGGCTATTTCATCTTTCATGGAATCGTAATGGTGAACAGGAATAGATCTCCAGAGTTTTATCCAATTATCTAAATCAAAGACTTTGCGTGCATGATGGACACCGACTGTTCTTGGAGCAGTTACTCTATTGGGCTCAGCTAAACCCTTCGCTTTTGTTTTAGGTAAAATCCCTATCTTTCGTAATTTTTCTGTTAAGTTTGTAAACGATCTTGGTTTTGTTAGTTGATCTAAGATTTCACGTTTCATGGATCTGATCTTACCTTAATTCTCGATGTATATCAAGATATAAATATTAATAAAACCCTATAGAGATTATAATTTTATAATAATTCTACCCTAGCTGCAAGCCAGCCCTAATACAGCCCTTACTGCGGTTATTAGTATCCACCAGCACCACCCTCGGCTCATGCCCTTCAAGCTCAGCATCTGCGAACTGGGCGTAGGCACAGATTATAATTTTATCGCCGACTTCGAAAAGATGGGCGGCGGCACCATTAATGCCGATAACTCCAGAAGCAGCTGGAATAGCATAGGTGACTATACGCTGCCCGTTCTCAAGATTCAAGACGTGGACTTGCTCGTTCGTGATGATGCCAGCCTCTTCCATAAGAGCAGTGTCGATGCTGATACTGCCGACATAATTGAGATCGGCTTGGGTTACAGTCGCTCTATGGATTTTGCAGTTCAGCATTATTCGCTGCATCTTGAAGTTCCTTCTTCTCTTTGGCGCGCTTAACCCGGACTTTATCAGGACCAGGGTGTACAAACAATATTATAGACCTTCCTTGCATTCGGTCAGGTACACCACTGTCAGAGTGTCCTTCGTGCATTAAATCCTCAAGGTAGCGCTCAGCTAGTTTCTTAGCTAGCTCTGAGTGCTGCATTTCACGCCCTCTCAGGGTGATATTGAGTTTTATGTTTTTAGCCTTAGCGAGGAAATCTTTAGTCTGTTTTAACCTTGTATTATAGTCACCGATTCCGATGTTGTAGTGCATCTTGATTTCTTTGGAGTCACCACCACTCTTCTTTTGACCTTTTTCTTTTTTACTTTGTTCGTATTTGTATTTGCCGTAATCCATTATTTTGGCAATTGGGATTTCAGTTTTTTCGTTAATAACATAGATGTCCAAACTCACTTCTTGAGCACGTGCGATGGCTGCATCGCGAGACATCTCACCAAGGTTATTACCCTCTTCATCTATAACCCTTAGCGTATGTGCTCTGATACCTTCATTAAGAGGTATGTTAGGTTTACCACGCTTGCCACCTCTATTAAAAGGTGGTCTACCTGAAGGATTAAAAGGTCTGGGTCCGAAGGAGCCTTGCCCGCCGCCGGGGCTAAAGGGCCGTTTAAAATTGTTATTCAAATACTATTTCCTTCGTGACTGATTCCATACTTTGGTATTTTACCCTATATCGCGTCAATTCGCACCATGGGGATCCTTCGCTGCGCTCAGGATGACGGCCAAAAGTTCCATACAGGCTATCAAGCCCTCTTCTGAGGCTATATTCTGCCCTGCTATATCGAAGCCAGTACCATGATCCATACTCACCCTAAGGTAAGGTAGCCCGTAGCTAAGGTTCACTGCCCCGAAGCCTGAAATACCCTTGATAAGTGGTAGGGCTTGATCATGGTAGGCAGCTAGATAGATATCATAGGCGGGATCTTCTCCCTTGAACATAACTTGGGCTGCTTGCGCGAATAATGAATCAGCAGACATATAATCACTAATAGTTGCTTGCTTATATTTATTGCGCATCTCCTCAAGCATCTCTGCGAGCTGTTCTTCTTCTTTGCCGAATAGTCCGCCCTCACCAGCATGTGGATTAAGTCCAGCAAGAGCAATGCGCGGTGATTTAATCTTGAAGAGTTGAGTTGTTGCTGCTATAGCGTGCTCTATTGCTTGAGCACTGCGTTTAATGAAAGCTGCTGGCACCTCACTGATAGCTATATGTCTTGTTGTTAATAGAGTGCGGAAGTTTTTATAAACAAAAATCATCTCTATATCCGAACTTTTAAGATTATTAAGATGAGCTAGTACTTCGGTTTGACCGCTGAACTGATAGCCAGCCATGTGCAGTGAACCCTTAGCTACTGGTCCAGTGATAATAGCTTTAACTTCGCCTTTGACTGCCATTTGATGTGCTTTCGCCAGGGTTTGGTAAGCATGCTCGCCAGCTGCAGCTGAGGGTCCGGGCTTAGATGTTTTGAACTTAGCTAGCTCACCAAGGTCGTCAACCAGTATTAGTTCTATGCCTAGTTTGAGTGCTAGTTCTTGGCTGCGACTTTTATTAAAAATTTCATATCCAATTCCAGCCGGATCCCCAGCTGTATAAGCTATTTTCATTGCATTTAATATTAGCAAGATGCTATTATTAATAACCATTGAATTGGTTCTACTAAAGGGAGTATATTATGACTATAGCTAAGACTATGGGTTCTAGGACTGTAATTGAAGGTAAAAACATTGAAGTTACTGATGCGATTAGAGACTATACCGAGACTAAACTTAATCGTGTTCACAAGCATTTCGATAGCATAATTAATAACAATAGTATTCGTGTTGTAATTAGCGTGCCCAAAGGTGGTGGTGACGCTAAACATAAGCAAAAAGCCGAGATTACTATTAACCTTAAGGGTGGTCATGTTATTCGTTGTGAGGCTGCTGAAGAGAATCTATACGCTGCTTTAGATCTGGCTACTGACAAGATTGAGAAACAATTCCGCAAGTATAAGACTAGAGTCTATGGCAAGGTGCATAGCGGCAAGAGTGTGAAGCATTTCGGGATTGACGAACTTAGTCCAGATTTGATTCCGATAGAGTCGCGTGATGAAGCCAAGAGCTATAAGGCGCCGACCATTATTAAGACTAAGAGGTTTAATATGCAGGCTTTAGAGCCAGAACAAGCGGTAGGTATGCTTGAAGATAGCGGGCATGATTTCTATTTATTCTTGAATGTCTTCAGTAACCAGATTGCTGCGGTTTATCGCAGAGATGATGGACACTT
>JAYVUR010000038.1:0-10827 GCA_043787715.1 Candidatus Melainabacteria bacterium | reverse complement strand
GTACCATAAAGCCTAGCAACAGCTAGTCGATTAGGCTTAGACCCATTAGATAGTTCAATGGGGACATCAAGTCTAGACGCTGCAAGAACAGTATCAAAGGCTTTTGCTAAATGCTTCGGCACCATTCCTTCTTTTAACGAACCTAAATCAATTTCCATTTGATCAGAAATAATTTGACCTAAGACTTGGCGATGCTCATCAGTTAAATATGGCGACACCTTCGGTGGTGGTGGTGGGAAAGCTTTAATATCGAATGTAGCTTTCGGGCTCAGCTTATTCAAAAATTCATTAAAGAGATCGAAACTTATAATGTGCAAACCCAAAAGATCAGAAGTTAAGCCTATCTCTGCTAGCATAGGGTTAACTTGAGATTCATGTCTAAGATTATGGTCAGCAGTGTTAGCAGCAACAGTAACCTGCCCATCTGTTCTTAATTCTCCAGACATTAAATCCTCAGCAGCTCTTTCATTTGCGTCACTCGTATCTCGAGCAACTAAAAGTGCCCCAAGACCTACTCTTGGGGCGTCTTTAACAAGCCTTGCTACTGCAGCTAATACTTGCGGGGTCAAAGTACTTAAAGTACCTTGATCACCATCACGTATAACAGCATCAAAGAGTCCAGCGAGCTCACTTGGTAGCCGGGGAGCGTCAACACCACCATTAGCAACATCTCCGAACCGAATTCCCAATTTGGTTAACAAAGACAATGGATAAGCATTAGGTGAAACAGCCGTCATGCAAGATTTATAAAGAATAATATCCCTGTTGTTTTATAGGCACTTTCACCCAGGGTTTTAAGCTCCCCTTAACCTTCCTTAGATACAACTTATCTAGGTGGCTGAAATACAGACCAGCACTGCGCCTACGCGTGGGGACAATACTAGTATCAAGGGGGCGGAGACAGAATACTCGGCCCTAGAAGTGGGCGCGCAGAAACGAATTCAAGTTCTCGATCAGAGTATCAAAAACTATCTCAAGCAAGAAGGGACTTCTACGGGTGCTTTAGATGCTTTCTTCGGCACAAGTGATGCGCAGCTCGCTATGGCTAATAGCGATCATAAATTAATCAAAGCCATGCAAGCAGAGAGACTTGCTCTGACAAAGAAGCTTGAACAGGCTCAAGAACTTAATAAATCTGGCAAAACTCAAGAAGCTAAAGCATTGCTAGGAAGCAAACATAAACGAGATCTCAGCCAAGCACAAGCCGAGCAGAGAGCTGTTGGGGCTGTTCTTGATCGAAGTCTGGAGAATATAGAAACAGCAACGGTAATAACTCAAAGAGTAAAAGACGGAGCTGTGATGGCAGCAGCTACAGTGGCTACAGTGATGACTGCTGGGGCAGGTAGTGGTGCACTAGTTGCAATTGCAGCTGGAACTTCTGCGGGTACTATTGTTGGTGGGGCAGCCAATAGCTCTGAAGCTTGGTCTCATGTAGAGCACGGCACCAAGACTAAGGAGCAAGCTATTCTAGATGCCTGCACCCAGACTCAAGATCATGCTCTTGATTCTTTTAAGAGTTCTGTTACAAGCATGATTGGTGCTGGCGTTGCAGCTAAGCAGGTTGCCAAGCTAGCTCAAGCAGGAGCTTCTACAGCGAAGATTGCAGCGACTAAAGCATTAACTCAAGGTAGTGTCAGTTCTCTAAGTTCTAGTAGCTACGATACTGCCATGAGTTACCAACAAGCAGTTGAAGATTTTGATACTCAGTATGCTGCCGAGCTTAAAACCGCTAAGCCAGAAGAAATAGCTGAGCTAAGAGATAAGTTTTTCGCTGAACGTAAATTAGACGCAGCAAGTATCACAAGGAATCTGAGTGTAGCTACGCTCTCTGGTGCTGCTTCAGCCTATGGCGGCTCTAAGATTCCCGGACCGCTCGATAAAGCTATAACAAGTACTGGAGTGAGTCTAGCTAGAGGCAGCGCGATAGTCGCTGCTGATACAGCCGTAGGTACAGCAGTAGGACTAGGTTCTGCGGCACTTAAAGGTGAGACGCTTAATAGAGATGCTGTCATTGGTGAAGTCACGTCTAACGTGGTTAGTGCCTTATCAGGTACTGCTAGTGCTCACGCGAAGCCACGTAACGAATTCGCACCGACAGCAGCTAAACCACGCATAGATATCAGTTCTACTGATGGGCCTTCATCAGCGACTACCACTACTAAGCCCGGCGAAACTCGTCCAAGTCACACAGATATCAAACTTAATAAGCCAGATGATCTTCATCATGAGATACTACATAGTACCCAAGCAGGCATTGACCCGCAGCATGCTGATGGCAAGCATATGCCTCATGATGAATATATTGCAAAAAGAGCTCTGCAAGAGTTAGAAGCTAGACCTCAATCAGCAGAACACACTCAACTTAAACAATTAATAGACTCAGGCAAACACAAAGAAGCCGCAGATCTAGCTGCATTAAAGTTAAGCGCCGCTGACCTCAAGCAATATCAAGATGATTATCAAGCGAATATTAGCCGTAAGGTTGGGGAGGCGGTGAGACAGAAGAATTATAATTCAACCACGGAAGAAGTCGATAAAGCTCAATCTGCAATTAAATCAGGTAGCAAGAAAGATATTAAAATGGCTTTAACAGATCTTAAAGACAATGAAGCTCAAAAAGTTTTAGCAGAACATGGTTACAGTCTCAATCCAAATACCAGAGAGCTAGAACTAAACTGCCAGCAAGCAGCTGCACATATACTCAGCGGACAGTCTCAATTTACAACTCTTCCTGATCCCCTTGTTCATCCAGATTTCGCTAAATATAAAGAAGCACTCAAGGAGTTTGGTTTAGAAGCAACAGGTAATACGATCACCAAACCGGCTCAAACACCATCTGGACTTAACAAGTCCGAATTACAAAGAAAATTAGCTTATGTTATTAAAGCAAATGAGGAAATAATAAAGAATCCAACTGGAAGTGCTTATTGGGCAGCCTATAAAAAATCAATAGCTTGCCAAACAGATATTGATGATGGCAAGCTCTTTAAGGCCGTCACCAAAACTATACAAAATCCACCAGCAACCAGCCATTGTCCCGATCCACACGCTGCCGCAATAGATTTAGCAAGAATTACAGTTTGGAAAACTGACAATGCAGGAGATCGTATAATTACCAACTTCACACAAGTAGTTAATCGGTGTTTGGGTATGGAGCTTGATATCTCAGAAGAAATTCACAAAGTAAGCAAGAATATTAAGAAACCAAGCGCTGCATACTCTGGTACTTGTGATGAGACAGAAGCTCGACTTCGATTCAGTGAGCAGCAACAAAAAGTGAGTCCTAAGACCGATCGAAACACTAATATCAGATCAGGACAAGACACTATCGCAACTGCTTCTCATATTATTCTCAACAACGGTACTGGAGTAGATCTAGCAACTATCCTTAGTGCTGGATCTGCGGGCTTCACCGTCAGGAATGAAAAGGGTAAGCAAATACTTCAACACAACGGAAATGACGTTGTAATTCACTTTGATGATGGACCACAAGGTACCAGTAAAGTATTAATAAGCAATGATGGAGGACAACCTAAATTATTAGTCGAAAAGACTCAATCTCAATTAACCATCTGCGAAAAAACAAATCCTGGTCAATTTGCAAAAAGAGAATTTGACATAGTAATCAAAGATCCAAAACTCTTAGCAATGCATCATAAGGGTACTCTTATTATTGAAGTTAAAGGTAAAGCTGATACGCTATGGGCAAAAGTACTAAGTACCGATCACCAGAATCCAGGCGATCAAGGTGAGCAGCTGAAAGCCTACCTAAATACCGCTAAATCGATAAATGGTAGAGCCGGAATAATGATAACTGACCCCCAGTTAAATAGTGGCAGTCCTGAATATAAAGCCAAGGAATATGCTAAGATAACAGAGGTATTATCTAGAGTTTACAAGGGGGGACTATTGCCTTCAATACCACGTGAGAAGCGTTTACTAGTATTCGATGATGACGGCCAAGATATAACAGAAATAATTTATAACTAAACCATATGAGTAAAATCAGACCATCAGTTTCAATAATTATCGACAACCGAGCTAAGAACAACCTTAAGCTTGACCAGCTTATGACTCCACTTCGGAATGATCTCCGTTCTATCGCGGCTGACACTTTAAGTGATGCTCAAATCTTAAAACTAGAACTTCTCAAAACAGGTAACACTGAAGTTCAAGCATATTCTTTACAAGTCGTATTCAAACTAAATGGAGAGACTTACACTAACAACTACACTATAACCCTCTCACCAAGAAAAAAAACAAATCAACTATCCATAGCTATTAATCTAAATTCTAATGCCTTTGATAGAACCAAGCAATCCCAAAAATGTCATGATGCCATTGATAAAATCACTCGATTCTATCAAGCTATAGCCAAGCATTTATTTAACACAAGCCAAGGTAGATTCTTAGTCACAGGAAACACTGATACAAAAGCTATTGAATTCAAATATTCTACATGGACTTTAGTGCGCAAAAATAATGGCGAGACCCTAGAGTTTTTAGATCCAGCTCATCAAGGTATATTCGGCTTAGCTATCAAGTCTAATAATCATAGAGAAAGAATAGGGGCTATTAGCAAAGCTCTTAAAACGTAAGCTAAACCCTAGCCACGCTATACTAAATAAGCATGTTTCCCACAATTCTCGAACTTATCAAGGACTTCTTCTCTGGTCTTAAACTAGCAGTAGATGATCTAATTAATTGGTCTAAAGACCCGCGCCAGACTCCCTCTGAGGGTGAGGACAAGAGCTGGCATAAATTTTATAAATATCCTGCTTGGCGCAGCTATGCTATTCGCGAAACCGTGGCGCAAATCACCGTAGTCTTGGTGCTACTTATTATTATCCGCGAGGGTATTGGCGAATTCAGGTTTATCCCAAGTGAGAGTATGGAACCGACCATGGTTATTGGCGATAAGCTTTTCGTTGAAAAATTCTCCAAAAGATTCAAGCCTCAGCTTAATCGCGGTGATATTGTGGTTTTCTATCCACCTAAAACCGCAACTAACGATGAAGACGTACTTAAATACGATCCTTTTAACACTTTTGCACGCCTCACAGGATTGCCATTCCTGCCGCAGCCTGAAGCTTATATCAAGCGCTTAATTGGATTGCCGGGTGAGACCATCGAAGTGAAAGCCAATCAGGGAGTCTTTATTAATGGAGTATTACTGCAAGAACCTTATCATCACGGCAGTGTCAGGTATTTGCCTGACTATAGTTTGCCAGCGACCAAAATCCCTAGCGGGCACTATTTTGTGATGGGTGATAACCGCAATTACAGTTACGACTCACACATCTGGGGTCCATTACCACGCGGGCGCGTAATTGGTAGAGCAGCTTCACTTATATTCAGAGCATTAGACCAGAAGCCTAAGCTACTTATCAATGCATAGAAGCGCACCATTAATTTCACTATTACTTGTATTAGCTGCAGCTTTTGCAATTTTCGCTTATGAGACAGGATCTTATCCACTAATAGGTGTTGATGAACCGCGCTATGCTGAGACCGCAAGAGAGATGCTAGAGCGCCACGACCTAGTAACACCTTACTGTCATTATCAGCCGCGCTATGACAAGCCGGTGTTCTATTATTGGCTTGAAAGCCTCTCTATGACTGGTTTAGGTTTTAATGAGTTCGCCGCAAGACTACCATCTATTATTGCAGGGCTTGGCATGGTTGCTTTAGCTTTTTTGATTGGTAACCTGCAAGGCTATGGACTTATTAGCGCTGTGATTATGGCAACCTCACTAGAAGTGGTGCTAGCTTCTAAGCTTTCTATAACCGATATCACCTTATGCTTTTTTCTTTCTGCTACTATTGTGTTTTTCTTTCTCGGCTACTCTAATCAAGACAGTTATCGACGTAAGTTCGCTTTCAATCGCAAAACCACTTCCAACTGGTTTATCAGCATGTTTATTATGGCAGCCTTCGGCATGCTCACCAAAGGACCAGTGGCGGTAGTATTACCGCTTGCAGTAATAGTGCCCTTCCTTATCTATCAGAAGGATTTGCTTCGTTGCTTGCAAGATGCTCGCCAAGAGATGCTCGTCGGATCTATAGGTTTCCTGCTTATCGCTGCGCCATGGTATATAGCAGTGCATCAGGCTACTGGAGGGGCTTTTAGCCATGAATTCTTCTTCCTGCATAATATCGAGCGCTATGCTGGCACAGTATCTAACCACCACGGACCGTTCTGGTTCTATTTACCTGTTATTCTTATTGGATTCTTCCCTTGGATAAGTTTTTTGGTACCAGCTTTACGCTCAGCCTTCTATGGCAACCAAAGCTTAACTCCAAGCAAGCATTTTGCGGCAAGCTCACTAACCAAGTTTTCACTTTGGTGGGCATTTGTGGTCTTGGCTTTCTTTAGTATTGCTGGCACCAAACTACCCACTTATATACTTCCTATATTCTTGCCACTCACTATTATTACTGCCGCTTGGTGGTCACAAGCCTTCGGCTATGAACGCACCCAACCTTGGCGCAACCTTGCTGCACTTATAGGGCTAGGAATCACTCTAATAGCGCTTCTGACAGGATTAGTATTAGTAACCATGGTATTTAAGACTGATCTTATGAAGATTAGCCAAGATGGTTTTACTTTGGCATTCTTGATTATCGGCTTTGTTCTTGTCGCTGGTTTCTGTATAGCTATGACGGCTATATTGCGCGAAGCAGAGTTGGCTTTTATTACTATAGCTATTAGCGCCACTATAGCCTATCTAGTAGCAGCTCCTATGTTACTTAAACCATATGCCGAATATATGGATGCTGGACTGTGCCAGCTTGCCCGCAGCACTAAAGGAGCAATCTACACTTTAGAAACCCCGCGCACTAATTTGTTTTTCTATGCCAAACGAGATGTGCCTGCATTACGCTACCCTGAACTACTAGCTAAGCTTAATAATGGTGAAGCAATGACCTTAGTAGTCAAATCTAATCAGCTAGAGAAGCTAAGTACTCAGCTTCTAGAAGCTAATGGTGAAGAGCTGTTGACGCTGGTGCAGGATGGGGCAAGATACAAGATTTATACTAAAGAATAATTCCCGTAGGTTTGTCTTTAACGCCCGAAAACCCATGCTCATCTAATTCTTTACGTGCAATCGCTGTATCTATAGCTATATCCACAAAAAGCTTACCATTAAGATGATCTGTTTCATGCTGCACGCAACGACAGAATAGATCACCATCAGCGTCCATTCGATGCTCCTTACCACTTAAATCTTGGAACTTAAACGAGATCTTACGTGCGCGCTTAACATCAAAAAACACATCAGGGAAACTCAAGCAACCCTCATAGCTCTGCATCTCACCTTCACGGCGAGTAATCACCGGATTCACCATTATGAAAGGATTCGGCTCATCGTCATCATCACCATCTTCATAACGACCAGAATTATAATCCACATCTATCACCAAGATGCGTATACTCTCGCCTATCTGCGGTGCCGCCAAACCCACTCCATTAGCTGCATACATCGTCTTAAGCATGCGATCAGCAAGCTTCTCCAACTTACGATCGAACTTCACTACTGGTTTGGTTGGCTTGCGCAAAACATCACAACCATATTTAACTATCTCAGCTGCTTTACCCATCGAAATCTATATCATCACCTTCATTACCACCCCAAGTAGGACCATTAAGTTTAACCCCGCGCTTAGAACTTTGCAGGAACTTAAGCAACTCTACTATATATGGATCATCACTAAGCTCCGCTTCCATCTTAACGATAGTAGCCTTCAGGGTATTACCCTCACGGTACAGTAGATTAAAAGCCTCTCTAATCTTACGTATACTTTCTGGCGGAACCTTAGCTCTTCTTAACCCATGTCTATTAACAGTAATACCGCGCGCCGGAATACCAGTAGCTACTACATAGGGGGGTATATCCTGGTTAGTAGCAGATTTACCGCCCAGCATAGTACAGTCACCGATACGACAGTGTTGATGCACAGAAGCATCTCCACCTATCACCACATAGTCACCAAGCGTAACGTAACCAGCAAGCTGCGAACTGTTAGTGAGGATAACGTGATCACCCACTACACAATTATGTCCAACATGAGCGTAAGCCATGATGAGACAATCAGAACCAATAATAGTCTTAGACCCCTCACCAGTACCGCGATGTATAGTAACGAACTCGCGAATACGATTGTTATCACCGATCTCTACAAAGCTTGTCTCGTTCTTATAATTAAGATCTTGCGGATCTTCGCCTATAACTGCATAGGGATAAATATGATTATTATCACCGATTTTCACCCCATCACGAATAATTACACCTTCATCTATAATGCAGTTATCACCGATTACTACAGTAGTAGCAATTATTGCTGAAGCAGCTATTTTAGAGTTGGTGCCGATTTTAGTCATCGCTATAGTCATTATATTATTAACAAGTTCTTCGCCGCGCCAGATAGCTCTTGTTCCGTCAGTGAGCCCATTTTTTTGGAGACATTGTTTCTATCTCTCGATATGAAATAAGTAACAGGAATTCTTGAGATCTTCAATTGCCTAATGAGCTTAGAGCTACTCTTATCATCGACATCAACCGAATAAAAATTCACTTGCTTGGATTGCTGTGCTTGTACCTTAGTATAAGTAGGAGCATAATCCTTACAGCTATCGCACCAATCTGCATAGAACTTAATCACCGCAGGCTTAGAAGAACCCTTAAGAAACTCACGCAAAGCATTATTAGTATCGCTAGACACCTCTTGGCTACAAGCAGCCAGCACTAATAAAGCAAGCAATATACAACGCATCAAGAGAAGATTATAGCAAATCTAATACAATTGAATTAGTTCGTCGATCTAGCAACTTCATACCAAACAGAACCCACTCTCATTAATTCAATAGTCCTTTTAGCAGAACAAGTATATGTAGCATTACCGTTAAGCTCAATAGCACCATTAGTATCTGCTATTTTTACAGCCGTAATACAAACAAGTGTTATTCTTTGACCATCCACGCCATTACTAATAGCTACAACAGTATCATTTGAATTAGTCACTTGATTAAGCGAGAAAACATTTCCAGATGAAACATCCAGAGTATAAGAAGCCGTAACACTTGCCGAACCTGTTTGCGCCACGTATGTTTTATTTGTCAGCGTCTCAGTTCCAGCTCTGGTAGCTAAAGTACCAGCCGCAGGGAGAGTCACATTGGTCGGCGCAGTTGCAGTAAGTGTCGTCGAGAATGCACCAGAAGTTGCCAAAGTAGATCCAGTAGCAAGCGTGAGAGTTGCCGTCGAAGCCGGCGTGGTAATAATAACCTTATTCACAGATGTAGCTAATGCCGCACCAATATCAGGTGTTATTAGATTAGGAGAATTAGCGCGTACGAATCCACCACTACTGCCAGCTTCATCAGTTAATATTCCTGCAAGCTGACTTGAACTAGTCGAAGCAAACACTGATAAATCATATGCCGTATAAGCCACATTACCACCAGCTCCCAATGCAACCGAACTACCATCCGTACCTGTAAAAGTTAGCGTATTATTCGCTGTTAAAGTTTTATTATTAGCAATAGTTAACGTCGCAGCAGTTGCTGGCTGAGTAATAGCTACTTTGTTAATAGATGACGCTGTCGCCACACCAAGCGCTGGAGTAGTTAAGCTTGGTGATGTCGCCAGTACCACATTACCGCTACCAGTTGAACTATTGCCAAGTAAAGTCATAGTGCCTGACAGAACATTAGGAATAGTTACAATGCTAGTCGTACCACTTGTTATACCGCTTAGCTCAAACTTCATACCTTTAGTTATATCTGCGTTATCAGCGAAACTCACGGTAGAGTCTTGCAAAGCTTTATTAGTTAGGTTTTGAGTATCAGTGGTGCCTACAACGGTACCAGATGGAGCTGTCTTAGCTGAAAATGCAGTTAAATTAGAACTAGCATCTTGCTTACCAGCAATAGAAGTAGTGTGCGAAGCAACTGTGGTGTTTAGCGATGAAATAGAACTGGTGTGACTCGCAACCGTAGTATCAGTAGCGGTTTGGTTGCCTACCACCTTATTGAAGCCTTGTACTATAGTGTCGCTTGCTGACACCGTTCCAGCAGCAGCCGAGAAACCTGTAAGAGTCTTAGCAATAACTGCAGAATTAGCCACATCGCTCGCTGTACCGGTTAAATTACCAGTCACATTACCGGTTACGTTACCCGTAAGGTTAGCAGTAATAGTACCCGCAATAAAATTACCACTAGCATCGCGCTTAACTATAGTGCTTGTAGTATTCCCGTTAGTTGCTGCATTTAAGACCGCAGTATGCGCCGCCAAGGTAGAAGTATTACTAGCAATATTACTAGTGTTAGTTGCGATATTGGCTGAGTTAGTCGCTATACTACTGCTGTTGCTAGCAATGCTACTGGTGTTACTAGTAATGTTCGCTGAGTTAGTAGCTATGTTACCGGTGTTACTGGCAATGCCCACTGAATTAGTAGCTATGCTACTGGTATTGCTGGTAATGCTGGCTGAGTTAGCCGCTATACCAGTACTGTTACTAGCTATATTCGTGGTATTAACTACCACCTCACCATTAAGAGTAACTAGACCACTTGTAGTTGTAGCCAATTTACCATTAACACTACTAAGACCATTGCTTGCTGTAAGCAGCTTGCCATTAACGCTTGCAATTGAACTTGCATTAGCTGTAATATTCGCAGCGTTAGTCGCAATATTAGAACTATTGGTCGCAACACTAGTATTAAGAGCGGAGATAGAACTGCCGTGGCTGCTTAACGTAGAAGCATGACTAGCAAGGCTAGTAGTGTGACCAGCCACAGTAGCATCAGTTAATGCAAGCTTGCCATTG
>JAYVUR010000037.1:0-1758 GCA_043787715.1 Candidatus Melainabacteria bacterium | reverse complement strand
CAACTGCAAAAGCTTGAAGAAGATCTGGCAAACTATATAGTTAATGCTACGGTCGATCTTGAATCTAAACCTCATGATGAAAAGGTTTGTAATTTAATTGATCAAGTAAGTATATAAGTGATAGTGGCATTAGCCATGCCCGTATTGACATCTTGGGATAGCTAGTGCTGATATGATGACCCTAGGCTCCTTGGGTATATAGTCTAAGCGCTCTAATGCTAATTCTTGCTCACAAAATAATAAAACTTTTAGTCGTGGCTTTATCGCTATTGCTAGTGTTTTGCAGTTCTGTTAGTGCTCAAGATCAAATACTTTGTATTGGTAGTAACGGTCATACGGCAATAGAATCCGTGCTTGATGATTGCTGCGAGCATGAAGCAAGTCAAGAAACTACTATTAATGCTGATGCTTGTGGCAACTGCAGAGATTTATCATTAGTTTTCCATTTTTACCAAAGCTCGCATCAGGAGCAGATTGAACTAGTTAGTTTATCTTCAAGCCCGATCATTCGGTTGATTGAAGCGCTTGAGCCGAATAAGCCCATAAATAATTCTCATATGTTTAGCTCCGCACCCAACTACAATTTAGCCATCAGAAAAATCACAGTTCTTCTGGTTTAAACAATTACTTAGCAGTAATTAACCGAGGAATTGTTTATGTATATTAGGGTTATTCCGTTATTTTTAATTTTGTTGCTAGCACCTGTTAGCGCTCAGGATTTTACGCTAGAACAAGCTCTGTCACTAGCTTTGGAGAATAATATTGGCTATAAGGCGGCTAAATCTACGCAGTCGATGGCTAAGGCTGATATCAAGACGGCGGCGGCGCGCTTGAATCCTAATTTCATATCAGATAGTGGTATCGCAGAAGATACTTATCGTATGGGTATAGAGCAGACCTTCGAGCTTGGCGGCAAGCGTCATAAGCGTATTAACCTTGCCAAAGCGCAGGAGCAGCAAACCATTAGTGATATTAATCAAGCTAAGCTTGACTTATCGATTAATGTTAGGACTGCTTACGTTAATCTCTATCTGGCGCAAGAGCAGCATAAAGCTTATGAAGATATACTAGCGAGTACTCAGAAGTTATTAACTATAGCCACTAAGAAACAAAAAGCTGGCGACTCTTCTAAGCTTGATGTACTGCAAGCAGATATAACAGTGGTGAATGCCAATAATAATTTGCTTAGTGTCGCGAGCAGTGTTGTGATTGCTCGCAACCAATTAAATAATCTACTGAACCAAGAACTGGCTGCAGATTTTACTTTGCTGCAACCTTCGGTGCCGACTATGCTGGTGGATAAGACTATTCAAGATAAGCAGGAGCTGCTGATGGCTTTGGCTGATTATGCACTAGCTGAGAAACCTGAGTTGCAGCGCAATAGTAAGAGTACTGAAGTGGCGCGCAAGCAAGAGGAACTAGAGAAAGCTAAGCGCATACCTGATTTATCTCTTACTGTCGGTCCAGACTTGGTTACACCTAGTGGCGATAATAATCAGCTTAATTTATTTTTTATCGCGAATATGGGTTTGCCTTTTTTCGATAGAAAACAAGGACCTATTGAGAAAGCTAAAGCTGAACAAGGCTATCTAGAGTTGCGCAAGCAGGCAATAGAAAGAACCACTAATTTTGAACTTGCTAATGCTCTTAGCCAGTTTTTTGCTAATCAAGAGCGACTAAGAAGATATGAGACAGAATTATTACCCAAGGCTCTTGAAATCGTAGAGAAGTCTCGCAGAAGTTTTGAAGAAGGTAAGG
>JAYVUR010000036.1:0-4177 GCA_043787715.1 Candidatus Melainabacteria bacterium | reverse complement strand
CAAAAACAAAATTAGCTCTTTAAAATACTTTCAAGACCGTCTAAACTAGGCTACTGCCCTATTCTTTACTGCTGTTCTGCTTAAAGCGGGAATTGCTGCCTGATGATAACAGGCGAGTCTTATATTGCGCAAGCTTCTTAGGTGGATTCCTAATGTCTTTTGCTTAGAAGTTTACAAAAATCCTTGATATTATTGGGTTTTCACTTAGGCACCATTATAATTTTGTTCCTACATTGTTATACTTCTTCTTCTGGTTTGTTAGCTTTTGAAACGATAATACAATTATCATAGTGATCAAAAAATCCGTCTACCTTGAAACTGCTCCAGCCAAAATTAATCTCTACCTTGAAGTGCTCGCAAAAGAGCCGCAAGCGAAATACCATGATATAGCTACTGTGTTTCAGGCGGTAGATCTGATGGACTATCTTACTTTTGAGATATTGATGGAAGCTGGTGATAATCCTGGAGAAGAAGTAGATTTTGAGATCAGTCTTGATTCTAATAACCCTATAGTCAGAGATCTTGCGGTGAATAATTCTGTAGTTGCGGCGATTGAAGCCTTCTTCATGCATTTGCCTGACCCCGTGGTGGAGCAAATCTCACGGGTGGAAGTGAGTGTGTTCATCGACAAACAAATACCATTAGAAGCTGGGCTAGCTGGTGGTAGCGCTGATGCAGCAGCGACTCTTAGAGCGCTTAATAGATTTATTTATGAGAATTTTTCAGTTTCGCTGCCAGTAGAGACATTGATGAAGATAGCTTTGGAGCTGGGTTCTGATGTGCCGTTCTGCTTGCAGTCACTAGAGCAACCACGCAGATATGCTGAAGGGCGTGGTGAGAAATTCAGTGCTAAGGATTTAAATGTTTATGATGAGTATAAACAACTGATATTAGTGAAGCCGCGGTTCGGTGTTAATACTGGTGAAGCATATGCTGGCTTGAAGCTAGAAGCGGGCGACTATTGTGATCAGCCATATTTTAATCGCTTCGAAGAGACGGTGTTCCAAGCTCATCCGAAATTAGCTGAGTTGAAAACCAAGCTGAGAGAACTAGGTGCAGCCAAAGTGATGTTGAGTGGTTCAGGTTCAACTATGATAGCTTTTGTGGCGAAGGATGAAGATGCTACACCTATTTATCAGGACATAATCAATCATTATCCTGACTATCATGTATATATGGCTAAACTGCTTAGCTCTTGTATAATATGAGGCGTATGCAATTCATTAAAGAGAATAGTAGGATTTTGATGGTGATCGGCTTAGTGTTGATTGCGACTTTTAGTTTATTTGAATTCAAACCTAAACTACCTGATATGGTGCGTAATGCTAAATATAGCGATGAAGTCATTACAGTGGACGAACATGCAAGTCCTGAAGATGTTCTTAAATTACTTGAGGATAGAGAAGAAGCTAAGCAAGGCAGACAACTGGTAGCTTCATTAGAGAGCATGGATATTTTTTCTCATCTTAAACTTGGTCTTGATTTGGTTGGTGGTGCACAGTTTGAGTTCCAGGCGCAGCCTACCAAGCAAGTGCAAGAGATTAGTCCTGAAGTGATGCGCGGACTGGTGAAAGTGTTTGAGAACCGTGTGAATGCTTCTGGTACTACTGAAGCTATAGTCCAGCAAGTAGGTAAGGATCGTATCTTGGTAGAAGTGCCGGGTGCGAATCCTGATGTGGTTAAACGTAGATTGCTTGCAACAGCGAATCTTGAATTTAAGGAACTTGCTGATCTTAAGACTGACACTTGGGTAGAGACTGGTATTACTGGCGCTAACCTTAAGCGTGCCAATGTAGTTGCTGGTGCCACTCCGGGCAATTGGGCAATTGCTTTTGAGTTGCAGCCTGAAGCGGCTAGAGCCTTTGGTGAGCTTACTTCTAGATTAATTGATAAGCCACTTGGAATATTTCTTGATGGTAATAAAATCTCTGCTCCGATAGTTAGATCTGCTATCACTGGTGGCACTGGTGAGGTCAGCGGTAACTTCACTGCTGAGACTGCTCAGGATCTTGCTGTGCAGCTTAATGCTGGTGCGCTTCCTGTGCCGGTGACCATACTTCAAGAGCGTTCTATTGGCGCGACTCTTGGGCAAGAATCTATTAATAAAAGTCTTAAAGCTGGTATCTGGGGTTTCGCTAGTATAGTATTTTTTATGCTTTTGCTTTACAGGCTGCCGGGTTTATTAGCAGCTATTGCACTTGCTATTTATGTATTGATGTCGCTAGCTGTGTTCCAGAGTATGGTTACTCTTACTCTTGCTGGTATTGCTGGTTTCATACTGAGTATTGGTATGGCAGTTGATGCGAACATACTGATATTTGAGCGCGCCAAAGAAGAGATGCGCCAAGGCAAATCGGTATTCATCTCTATTAAGGATGGTTTCGATAGAGCTTATTCAAGTATCTTCGATAGTAATATGAATACTGCTATAGTTTGCTTGGTGCTAATCATGTTTGGTACTGGTGTGGTTAAGGGTTTTGCGGTTACTCTTCTTATTGGTGTTGCATTAAGCTTGGTTAGCTCGCTCTTCGTTACTAAGACACTTCTGTTTTCGGTGGTGCAGGGTTTTAATATCAAGGAAACCAAATTATTTGGTTAGCAAAAAGGTGACTTGCGTCACGTTTTTGCGCTTTTAACGTGAGTGCATAATACTTGCTTTAAATGGCGTAGAATATAAATGGATTGCTTCGCTTCGCTTGCAATGACGATATGAACATCAACTGTATGATCGTACCAACTGGCATCGGCGCCACTATAGGCGGCTTCGCTGGTGACGCCAATTCTGTCGCTAAGAAGCTTGCAGCCATCTCGGATATATTAATTACTCATCCTAATGTAGTGAATGCAGCGATGCTAACAGATATAGCTCCTAATATTCTTGTGCTTGAAGGAGCCTTATTAGATATGTTTTTTCGCGAAGAGATTGTGATTGAAGCTCAGCGTACTAAGCATCGTATTGCAGTCGTGATGGATTCTGCTGCTCCCCAAGTTCAGCGCGAAATCACTCAGAACGTAATTGGCGCAGCGACTCAGGTCTATGGTTCTGATATTATTCCTGAGATTTTTTATACTGATGAACCGGTTGCTGCGGATCTTAATAAGATTGCTAATCCTGATACTTTGCTTGAAGCTTGCAAGCGCGCTAAGGATGCTGGCGCTACAGCTCTTGCTCTAGTATGCTTGCTGCCTGATGCTAATGACGCTGAATATCTCAGCGGTTCTGCCCCGGATCCTATTGGTCTTATTGAAGCCAAGATTTCGCATCTTGTCTCTTCTCGGTTACTAATACCTTCGGCTCACGCGCCTGTCTTCTCTAAGCTCGCTCGCCATCAAGGTTTAGTGCCCGCGCGCGTAGCTGCTGAACATTTGGGTTTTAGTTATTTGCCTTCGGTGATTAAATGTCTTGAAGCGATGCCTGTCGTCCTGAGCGAAGCGAAGGATCCCTACCCTGCCACGAGGGGATCCATCGCGCTTCGCGCTCAGGATGACGAACTGAACTATATTTCCGCCAGCGACATCCAGCACCTCATAGTCCCGCACGACAGCTGTGATGGATTGCCCATGCATTGTGCTGAAGCGTTAGATATAGAACTAATTACTATTTGTGAAAACACAACAGTATTAGATGAGACTGCTGAGAAGCTTGGTCTCAAGCATAGTAGTTATGCGACTTATAATGATTTTATTGAAATGCTAACATTGAAGCCATGCCCTACCGCATAGGCACAGATCTCTGCAACCCCAAGCGCATCGCCAAAGTCTATAAAGAATTTGGCGAGAAATTCTTGGATCGTATACTTACTGCTAAAGAGAAGGAATACGTACTTAGCTCCAAGAAATTATTTCTTTATAGACTCACGGCTCGCTACGCCGCTAAAGAAGCCGTATCTAAATTGCTCGGCACTGGCATTGGCAAGCATGTAAGCTTCCAAGATATAGAAGTACTTCGCGATTCTAATGAAGCACCTAGTTTGCAGCTGACTGGTTCAGCTCTAGAACGTGCTGAATCTCTTGGACTTAAACACTGGGCACTATCTGTTAGTCATGAAGAGACCATGGTGATAGCTATAGTTATTGCTAGTTAAGCTGCTCTAGCCTCTCCGTCAAACTTAATTTGTAAATTTTTAACTAGAAAATCCCTAGATTCCAGCCTGAAGTTAAATTTTAAGTAAATACA
>JAYVUR010000035.1:0-1637 GCA_043787715.1 Candidatus Melainabacteria bacterium | reverse complement strand
GCCAAAAGCCTCTCCTTTGTCTATGCTGGTTAATATCAGTAGCCCACCCACAGCATTTGACAAAATCCGAATGAAACGCTAGTACAATTAGTAGTTGGTTCGGGTTTTGTATTAAGGAAACAAATGAACATCGGTCGCTTATTCATAGTCGGCTTCAAAGGCACAGTGCTGACGCCTGAATTAGCGGCGCAACTGCGTGAGCTGCAACCTGCTGGGATAATATATTTCGCGGATAATATATTATCCGTTGAGCAAGTGCGCAAGTTGAATAGTGATCTGCGTGATCTGCTCGGTGAAGATTTAATTATCAGTGTTGATCAGGAAGGTGGACGGGTGCAGCGTTTGCGTAGTGTAACTACTGAGCTGAGTAGCTTGCGTGACTTGGGTAGGGCTGATGATTTGGCTTTAAGAGAGCACGCGCGTATAATGTGTGCTGAACTTAAAGATTTGGGTTTCAACTATAACTATGCCCCTTGCGCAGATCTTGATACTAATCCAGCGAATCCTGTTATTGGTGAGCGCAGTCTTGGAGCTAATGCTAAGCGTGTTTCACAGCAAGTACGGCTGCTAATTGAAGAGTATAAGCGTTATGGTATTAAAACTTGTGCTAAACATTTCCCCGGGCATGGTGATACTGATCTAGACTCGCATTTAGCTTTGCCGATACTTGATTATCCTCAGAAGTTCGGTTCGCGCTGGCTTGAAGAATATGAGCGGCATCTAGAACCGTTTCGGGCAGCGATCTCTGCTGGCGTAGATTCAATAATGGTGGCGCATTTATTGTTACCGCATCTTGACCCAGAGTTGCCTGCTAGTCTCTCGCCTACTATTATTCAAGAAGAATTGCGCGAAGAGCTTGATTATAGGGGGCTAGTGATTTCTGATGAGCTGACTATGAAAGCCCTTAGTCATTATGGTAATTACACTCAGATTTGTAAGCAGGCTATTCTTGCTGGTAATAATCTAGTGATCTGGAATGTCAATCTTGATGATGCCGTGCAAGTGGCGCGCCAGCTTAATAGTGATAAGGATTTAAGTCGAGCTTATGAGCAGTCGCTTAAGCAGATTGCATTATTTCGTCAATAATTCGAATGGTGCACTCCGTGGTGGAGAGCGCAATATCGTGACGCTGGTCACGATATTGCTATATGCTTATATCTCTGCATAGCGAAGTAAGTCTGTCCAGCTTGAATAATACTGCTTACTACCATATATAACAGCGCACCAGCCGGGAGTGGAATGAAGAACATCATCGCTGTCATCATGATTGGCATCATGGTTGCCATAGAGCGTTGCATTGCGACATGGGCATCTTCTACTTGACCAGGTTTGAGCTCAGGTGGCTTAGGCATATTAAGTGCTGAAGCGAACCAGATACTAAGTCCGAAGAGACAAGCGAGAATAAATATATCGAGGTTGAATTTACCACTGTGTTTATCAATCACGCCAGAGTCGCTGAAGTCCTTAATGAAGAAGAAACTGTCATTATGGATAGTTGCTGGTAACAATGCTTGCACTCGAGCAGAACCAGTTTTCAAGGCAGTAACTAGTGCATTACCATTGGCTTCAGTGTTTAGAGTGACGATTTCGCTACTGTTTTTGCCACCTTGGAAACCCCAATGAATAGCATCGGGTTT
>JAYVUR010000034.1:0-6245 GCA_043787715.1 Candidatus Melainabacteria bacterium | reverse complement strand
GTATAATATTTCTATATATTATAAAAATCTATAATATATAGGAATAGATGCTATACAGAGATTTTAGAGCCCTCGTAGCTGATATGCCATATTTTCAGGTGGCCAACTTGAACAATATGCCGAATGCCAAAACTCTACGCGTTCAATTAGTGGACTGGGTCAAAAAAGGCTATGTAATTAAATTAAGACAAGGGCTATACACTCTAAACAATAAAGATCGGAGCTGCAAGGTGAGCATGGCATTTCTAGCTAATACCATCTACCAACCATCGTACCTAAGCCTTGAGTGGGCACTGCAATATTACGGATTAATTCCAGAAGCCGTCTTTGCAGCTACTTCAATTACCACCAAGAAGACAGCTAGTTTCCACAATAGTTTTGGTAGCTTCTATTATGAGAACCTCAAAATCCCCTGCTTTGATTATTTCTATCAAACCCAAGATGAAAACCGCAACAATATCCTAATTGCAAGACCAGAGAAAGCCCTTCTAGACTTCCTCTATCTTAGAACAAAAACCTATAAACAGGTAGAGGAGGATATTTTCGAGGAGAACTATAGATTACAAAATCTTGACGGACTAAAAACTAGCAAGTTTCGCGAAATTGCCAAGGCATTTGGTACTAACAAGTTTCGGGATATTGTAGAAATGCTAATCTATAAAATTAAGCAGGGGGACCTATGATCGAATTACTCAAACAAGAACTTAGCAAGCTTGAAGCACTTGAACACCGCAATAACTTTCTTAGAGAGCTATTGCAGATTATGGTACTATCGGCGCTTAGCCAGAAGAACTACTTTCACAATATCGCATTTGTCGGCGGAACGGCATTAAGAGTAATCTACGGCACAGAGAGGTACTCGGAAGATCTGGATTTTAGTCTTGTTAAAGGCGAAATTAATTTTGACCAATTGCTTGAAGATATAGTGCGTAATTTTAAACACTGGGGTATAGAAGCTGAAATTAAAAAATCTAAACCTAAAACAGTCTATTCGGCATTCATTAAATTCAGCGGGGTACTTCAAGCTCTTGATAAAAAAGTCCATCATCAAGAAAAAATACAAATCAAGCTTGATATTGACAGCAATCCACCTGCCGGACATACGACTCAAGAGACTTTTATTACTAAGTTTATGAGCTTTCCATTATTGCAATTCGATAAAGCATCTTTATTCTCCGGCAAACTCCACGCCGTCTGCCAAAGAAAATACACCAAGGGTAGAGACTTTTACGATCTATTATGGTATCTAGGACAGAGAATGGAGCCGAATTGGAATTTACTTAACAACGCATTAGAACAGAGCACTGGCGAAAAGTCCAGTCTCGGACCAACTGAACTGAAAGAAAAACTTATTCAAATAATGAATCGTACCGACTTCCTAAAAGTAAAAGAAGACCTAACAAGCTTCCTAATTGATAAACAGTACAACCAATACTTAAACACAGAAACTATGGTTTCAATTGTCAAATCCTATTTTGATAGAACCTATATAAGTCAATTCTAAAAGCTATAATCAAACAAACCAATGTCCAACAACCCCTACCATCTTCCACCCCTACTGCTCAAGCGCAGCGAGCAGTTTGCTCGCATAGCCGATACTACTACTAAATTCGAACGGATTATAGAGATCGGCAAGAAGCTAGCACTCTACCCTGATGATTTGCGTACTGATGAGCATCAAGTCAAGGGCTGCACCTCACTCACCTATGTTTATGGTGAACAGAGAGACGGACTCTTGTATTTTCAAGGGGATTCTAATTCTACCCTAGTACGCGGATTACTAGCGCTATTAATAGAATCATGTAGTGGTATTAAGCCTGAAGAAGTTAGAGTAATAGACCCTAAGTTCGTCGAAGCCATGGGGCTAGCAGAAGCGCTAACCATGTCACGCGCTAATGGTTTTGCTAACACACTATTAATGATGCAGAGGATAGCAGGCAAGTGAAGAAGATAGTAATTATCTGCGGTGAACTTAGCGGCGAAGCTCACGCCGCAAGACTAGTCTATGAATTATTACAAGAAGACCCTCAGCTCAAGATCTATGCCATGGGCTCTTCACTCTTATCAGAGATGGGGGCTAATATTATTGTTGATTACAAGGATTATAGTTTTTCTGGTTTCACTCAAGTACTGCGCAATCTACCGCGCATAATTAAGCTGCGCGAGCGGCTTCTAGCCAAGATCATAGAACTTGAACCGGATCTGGTTATAGGCGTAGATTACAGCGGACTTAATCTAGAGCTGGCTGCTTGCCTAGCTAAGAGACTAGGGACTAAACGCCCGCGTTACGTTCAATACATAGCTCCGCAACTTTGGGCATCACGTCCGCACCGTATTAATAAGCTGAAGAAATATATAGATCATATATTCTGTACTCTGCCTTTCGAAGAAGATATCTATAAGCGCCACGGCGTGCCAGTCACTTATGTCGGCAATCCGGTAGCAAGCTCGTTAATCCCGCCTTGCTCTAAACAAGAGTTCTTGAATAAATTCTCACAAGAAGAATATCAAGATCCTAAACAATTATTACTTGGTATCTTCCCCGGCAGCCGCAAGCTGGAGATAGAGCATCTACTACCTATATTCGTAGAAGCAGCTCGCAGACTGCGATCCAAGCTGCCTAACAGTCGCTTCGTATTAGCTAAGGCTCCCACCATATCCATGCAGCTCTTATTTGACAATGGACTTAATGACAACACTGACCACAATGGCAATACTCTAATTGAGATACTAGAGTCTAAGATGATGTTTAATGCTAACCAGAAACTACTCTCTGCCGCTGATCTCTTGTGGCTATGTTCCGGCACTGTCACTCTTGAAGCCGCTCTCTATGCTAAGCCTTATTTACTTACTTACAAAGCTGATCCTATTAGTTATTTTATTTACAGACTTGTACGCACTATAGATATGGCTGGTCTGGCTAATATTATCGCGCGCAAATATATAGTGCGTGAGCTAATACAGCATGATGCTAACGCTGAGCGCTTTATCACAGAAACCCTGAGCTGGCTCAAACCCAGTTACTTAGAGGGTGGGGAGCTGGAGTTTAGTGATTACTACCAGCAACAACAAGCAGAGCTAGCTGAGATCAAGACCAAGCTCTCAGGCTATGAAACCAGCAAACTTGTAGCGAAGTCGTTGCTTAATATATGACATGCTATAACTATGGATTGCTTTATGGCAGAACTAATAGGACAAGAACAAGTAGGGTTTAGACTAAGGCTGCTCGATCAACAGCAAGAAGCCGGACAACTCTGGCAGGATTACGAAATAGATTTTATAGTCAATCAACAAGCTCGGACTTTCTCCAACAGCCCGGTCATTGCGAGCCCACAGGGCGAAGCAATCCATTTAGTACCACTAAGCGACAAGACCGTCGGCAGATTCCGCTTCAACCTAGAACCGCACAATGAACTAGATGCACTAAGTAAACAAATACTAGATTTCATCAATAATCCCAAGCGCCAAGAGATGTTTTTTGAACCAGCCGATCCTTCCTTTGAGCTGCATATACAGCGCTGCAGCCATATGCAAGCAGTAAGCCAAACACTTGGTAATAATACAGAAGAAGAGTTTAAGGTCTATCTCTGGATAGACGCTGGTAACAGCACTAAACTGGAATACACTTGGGACGCAGAGGGGCTAAGGTTTATGGTAAAAGCTACTAGCCTTATAGACTTTGCTAATGGGTTGCTTCGCTCGACTTGGCAGCATACGGTCCCGCAATAGTCACATTAAGCTTATCCGGAGCTATATGTTTGCGGGCAGCAGCATTAACCTGATCAAGAGTAACAGCATTAATCAATTTAGAATAATTTTCTATATAATCATTACCAAGTCCGTGTAACTGAATACCTGAGAGCACTCCAACAAGCTCTTCATTGCTACTAAGATTGCGTGCAGCAAAAGATCCAGTGAGATACAGCTTATTGGCTTCAAGATCAGTAGCATTAACACCCTCAGCTAAGAACTCTTTCAAGACTTCTTTAGTTAGGCTAATAGCCTTATCAGCGTTAGCAGGATTACAACCAAGCGTTACAGTAAAAGCACCAGCGCCCACAGAAGCCTTAAAATTAGATCTAATGTTATAAACCAGTCCATGCTCATCACGCACAACCAAACCAAGCTTAGAAGATAGGGGTCTACCACCAAGACTGTAGTTAGCTAGTAGTGTTGAATAAAAATCTGGATGAGATCTCGATATTTCAGTGCTATGCCCAAGATTAATCTCAACCTGCTCTTTATTGGGCATAGCGAAGATTGCAGTAGTACCATTACTTGCTGCTACATTCGCTATCACTGGCTTCTCGAACTTCGTAGTACCGCTAGTATTAAGTGATTTGAAGATACGACCGAATTTAGCCTTCAATTCGCCTTCGGTAATATCACCCACCACCGATATAAGCATATTAGCAGCGCTGTATTTACCGGCATAAAAATCTTTAAGCTGATCAATGGTAGTAGCATTTACCGCTATAACCCTATCAGCCACTGTATTAGAATAATAAGGGTGATCAGCAGGATAAATCAATCTACTAAGCTCTCTCGATGCGATCCTCGAAGGGTATTCATCTTCTTGCTTGATAGAAGATACAGTCTCAAGCTTAAGCTTAGTTAGCTCTTCATCACTAAAAGCAGGACTTTTAAGTATTTCATCAGCCAGATCAAGAGTTAGATCCAAATTCTTACTAAGAGAATTAATACTAATCTCAGCGTATTCCTTATCAGCTCTAACTTCAACATCAGAACCATAAGTATCGAGCAACTCGCTAATCTCAAACTTATTACGCTTGGTAGTTCCCCTGTCAAGCATATTAGCTGTTAGATATGCTCGCCCTAAAGTAGTACTAGTATCGGTCACGGAGCCAGCCATCACCATCGCGCTTGCATAGACTATCGGCAAATTATGATCTTCCTTAAAAATCACAGAAGGACCACCTTCATAGAGAGGGAAGCTTCTAATATGCAAACTAGTTTTAGCAAGCTTAGAAGCGTAGTCTTTAGCGTATTGTGGTTTAGTCAATTCAAGCAGGCGTTTCATTTGCTTGGGGTCTATACGTTCGACGGCACCAGCACCTGAGCCGTAGCTGCGATGAGCACCAGATTCCAAGACTTCTAGTTCGGTGTCAGTGGGATCCTTCGCTGAGCGAGGGATAGCAGAAAGGTGACTTACGTCACGTTTATGCGCTTGAGACGCAGACTCAACATCTTCGGCATGGAGATCCTTCGCATCGCTCAGAACAACTAGCGAATCACTTGGCTTAACAGGCAAATATCTAACCACTGTTTCATTAGCAGGCAAGAAATATTTAGAACCAACACGTTTTAGATCATCTAAAGATACCTTGTTAATAAGATCTACCCAGTTTACATACTTCGTCCAGTCATTAGCAACCATCTCGAAATAAGCTATTTGTAAACCTTCTTCATAGATACCATCGCGTTCATAAATACTTGAAGCTTCCACTCTGGCTTTGGCACGCTTCAATTCATCAACACTAATATTGCTTTTCATCGCTTCAAGCTCAGCTTCGATAATCTTCTGCACTTGCTTAATATCAGCATCAGGAGTGAGATTAACTATCACCCTGAACACACTTGGATCTATATTCGATTCTGGATAGCCGGATACATTAATAGCGAGACCAGCATCTACTAGTTTTTTATAGAGCCTGCTACTAGTGCCTCCGAAACCAATATCACCAAATAATTGCAAAGCCGCAGAATCAGCATGAGCGAACTCAGGAACATGGAACGACATCGCTAACAACTTAACGAATCCTTCTTGTTTAATATCTACTTCTTTATAAGCTATTTGCTCAGGCTCTATCGCTACAGGTGGCTTCACCACTGGGCTTGCCTTGTGCACAGAAAAATATTTATCAATAAGACTAAGAGCAGTATCCTTGTCATAATTACCAACCAAAACCACGAAGGCATTATTCGGATGATAATAAGTCTCATAGAACTCGCGCATCACTTTAGCATCGACATTATGCAAATCATCAATCCAGCCTATAATCGGATTCTTGTATGGATGCACGTCATAAGCAGCTGCTTTCATGCTGCGATAAAGAATACTACTAGGACTATTGTCTCTACCTTCAAGCTCTGATATCACTACGCTACGCTCCAAGCTAAGTTCCTCTTGGCTAATTGCAGAATTGCGCATACGATCTGATTCAATCTTAATGCCCAGTTCAAGGTGCTCAGGTGCGAAGTTCTCGTAGTAAGCGGTGTAGTCA
>JAYVUR010000033.1:0-5401 GCA_043787715.1 Candidatus Melainabacteria bacterium | reverse complement strand
CGCCAATACTAGCGCGCTCAACAAGCATATCTTGGCCGTATCTGATCTCACCACCGTTCTCACATTTAACAGTAGTTTCACAGAGCGTATCACCCTTCTTAATCCTCTGACCATTCTCTACAGTCACTTGACCACCAGTAGGTAAAGGAAGAACCTCACCATGATGCACCCAAATACTACCTTGCTTATTAGCAAGTCTAGAAATATTACCCTGCCTATCAGTAGTCTCATCAACCCCGAAATCAGTAAACACTATCTGACCAGCTTCAAGAGTAGTTACGTCTTTAGCAGCTTTCTCAGTAAGAATCTGTTTTTTGTTTTGGTCTGGAGCATCACCAAGATACATACCTGCAGTGACTTTATCACCGCTCTTAACAGCAAGTCTTGAACCTGGAACTACAGTAAGAGTTTTGGATCCTACTTTCATCACACCACCCTTGGCAGTCTGCTGCACCACGTCACCGTAGCTAGTACGGATTTCTTTGGTGTCGAAATCATAACTTACTGCACCAGAATCAGGAGCTGTATAAGTATCTCTATTACCAGCTGCACCAGCAACCGCACCACCTGTGTGGAAAGTTCTCATAGTAAGCTGTGTACCCGGCTCACCAATTGACTGCGCCGCGATAATACCAATCGCTTCACCAAGATTAACTGGTTTGTTGTCGGTCATAGACCAGCCATAGCACTTCTGGCAGACGCCGAACTGAGATTCGCAAGCAAGTACAGATCTGATTTTTACAGATTCAACACCAGCAGCTTGGATTTCTTCAGCTAGCTCAGTATTAATGACAGTACCTTTCTTGACTATAGTTTTGCCAGCAGCTTTTACATCTTCAGCAGCTAATCTACCTAAGATACGTGACCTTATACCGACAGTGATACGATCACCTTCTTTAAGTGCACCCATTTCAAGAAATCTTTCAGTGCCGCAATCATGTTCGCGGATAATTACATCTTGAGCAACGTCAACTAGACGGCGAGTTAGGTAACCAGAGTCAGCGGTCTTGAGTGCTGTATCAACTAGACCCTTACGAGCACCATAGGCAGAGATAACATACTCTACTACAGATAGTCCTTCACGGAAATTAGATTTAATAGGTAAGTCGATAATTTTACCCTCAGAGTCTGCCATTAGTCCGCGCATGCCAACTAGCTGACGCACCTGAGAAATATTACCTCTGGCACCAGAGAACGCCATCATATAGACGGGGTTTAGCTTGTCGAAATTCTCAACAACAGCTTCAGTTACTTTTTCGTTAGTCTCTGACCAAGTGTCTATCACCTTGTTATAACGCTCCACTTCGGTGATTTCGCCACGTTCAAATCTTCTGGTCGTGCCAGCAAGTTCATTCTCAGCAGCTTTTACTAGTTCTACTTTCCTAGGTGGCACAGAAAGATCGTCGATGCTAATAGTCAGCGCCGCTTTGGTTGCGTAATGAAAACCAAGATCTTTAAGGTTATTAGCGAGTCTTGCGGCAACAGCGTTACCGTGATTTTCAAATACTCCAGCGAGTAGTTTATTAAGCGCTTTCTTATCTACTGTTTGGTTGAGGAACAGTGGATTTTTTTTGTTTCTTGTTTTGCCTTCTTGTTGTTGTGCCATTGTTTTAGTCCTAATATTTTACGAAATCATTACTTTAGTGCCAGCAATTGAATCGCTAATTACTTTGTTGAGCAGTATTCTACCGACAGTAGTCTCTACTAGAGCTGGTTTGCTATCTGGCGTCATCGAAGTTCTCACTCTGACTTTCGCGTGCAAAGAAGCCTTCTTGGTGCAGTATGCAGCAAGAGCCTCGTCTTCATTCGCGAAAACCTTACCAGCACCTGCATGCTTAGTAGGATCATCGTTACCCGGCTTATCAATCGTTAGATAGTAGATACCGATAACCATATCCTGAGAAGGGGTGATAACTGGAGTACCAGTCGCTGGTGACAACACGTTCGTATTCGCCATCATCAGAGTCCTAGCTTCTGCTTGCGCTTCTAAGCTAAGTGGTACGTGCACAGCCATCTGGTCACCATCGAAGTCAGCGTTAAACGCAGAACATACTAGTGGGTGCAATCTAATCGCACGGCCTTCTACTATAACTGGTTCGAACGCTTGAATACCAAGTCTGTGCAGTGTAGGTGCGCGGTTAAGTAAGACGGGGTGACCGTTTACTACTTCGCGTAATATATCCCAAACCACAGCAGATCCTTTCTCAATCAGCTTCTTAGCTGCTTTGATGTTCTGGCAAATCTGACGATCTATTAGTTTGTTAATTACAAACGGTTTGAACAACTCGATAGCCATCTCACGTGGAAGTCCGCACTGATGCAGTTGCAAACTAGGACCAACTACGATAACTGAACGACCAGAGTAGTCGACACGCTTACCAAGTAGGTTCTGACGGAAACGACCTTGCTTACCTTCGATAATATTAGATAAAGATTTAAGCGGTCTACCATTAGTACCAGTAACCACTCTGCCTCTACGACCATTATCAATAAGAGCATCTACCGCTTCTTGAAGCATGCGCTTCTCGTTACGAATAATGATTTCTGGCGCGCCCATATCAATTAGACGAGCAAGACGGCTATTACGGTTAATCACTCGGCGATATAGATCATTAAGATCCGAAGTCGCAAATCTACCACCATCAAGCTGTACCATAGGACGCAAGTCTGGCGGACATACTGGAAGTATATCTAGCACCATCCAAGCTGGATCAGTGTGCGAGGTAATAAGAGACTGCACTAATCTGAGACGCTTAACGTATTTCGCACGTCTTTGTTGTGAGCCACCAACTTCAGCAAGTTCTGCTTTAAGCATGTCTCTTAGCTTCTCTAAGCCAGTCATACTAAGTAGTTCACCTTGCTCAGTACGCTTCTCATTAGGGAATTCGTACTTAGGCTGAGCAAGCTCGCTCAACAATAACAAGATCGCTTCAGCGCCGATACCAACCTCGAACTGGTTAGTTTCGTTTTCTTGAAGTTTATCGTACTCTTCTTCAGTGATGATTTGATTCTTCTTAAGACCCTCTACATTACCTGGATCAAGCACTATATATGCGTTGAAATAAGTAACTTGTTCAAGATCTTTAAGAGCAATATCTAATAGTAAACTTAGATAACTTGGGATACCTTTCAGGAACCAGATATGAGAGACTGGAGCCGCAAGAGTAATATGACCCATACGGTGACGGCGCACCTTAGACTCGGTAACTTCTACGCCGCATCTTTCACAGACTATACCCTTGTGACGCACGCGCTTGTATTTACCGCAAGCACATTCCCAATCCTTAACTGGACCGAAAATCTTTTCGCAGAATAGACCATCTTTCTCTGGCTTAAGAGTTCTGTAGTTGATAGTTTCAGGTTTCTGAACTTCACCACGTGACCAACCTAGAATCCGCTCAGGAGAAGCTATCTGGATTTTGAGTGCATCAAATACATCATTATCCGCCACTAGGCTAGCTTTGTTGAGATCACTATCCCAATCAGCTCTACCATTAAGGCTAAGTTCTTGATCTATTGCATCTGTTACGTTAGTTTGCGCCATGTCTTAATTCCTTAATTCGTTTTCCTTAGACCACTTCGTTGAGACTTAAATCTGCTTCCACTTCTTCCTTCTCATCTTCTGAGTCGGTAGCGAGATCAGCAGTCGCTGTCAGTTCTCTAATAGTGTCTTCAATACTGCGAGTTTTGCGATTCTTCATAGGATCATAGTTCTCTACGTTCAGATCTACTTCCTCTAATACTCGCTCGCTGTTGTATTTCAGTGCATGAATATCAAGTCCGATAGACTGTAATTCGCGCATCAATACCTTGAATGACTCCGGTACGTTAGCAGGAGGTATGTTCTCGCCCTTGACTATCGCTTCATAAGCTCTAGATCTACCACTAACGTCATCTGACTTGATAGTAAGCATCTCTTGCAGAGTATAAGAAGCACCATAAGCTTCAAGTGCCCAACACTCCATCTCACCTAATCTCTGACCGCCGAACTGAGCTTTACCGCCAAGTGGCTGCTGAGTAACTAGAGAGTAAGGACCAGTAGAACGTGCGTGTATCTTATCGTCCACCAAGTGAACCAGCTTAAGAATATACATCACACCAACTAATACTGGATTATCAAAAGTCTCACCAGTACGCCCATCGATAAGCCATGACTTACCATTAGGCATCAACCATTTCTGGGTGTCCTTCTGGGCTTTACGAGCTTTTTCGATTTCTTGAGTGATTAGATTATCAGAAGCATCTTGACCAAACATCTCATCGAAACTCGGAACTTCATAAGCATGACCAAGGATGGAAGCTGAAAGTCCAAGAAGAGCTTCATACAACTGACCAACGTTCATACGCGAAGGAACGCCTAGTGGATTAAGTACTATATCCACTGGAGTACCGTCAGGTAAGTGCGGCATATCTTCTTGAGGTAATATTCTCGAGATGATACCTTTGTTACCGTGACGTCCTGCGATCTTGTCACCGACAGAGATACGACGTTTCTGAGCTATAAACACACGCACTACCTTGTTAGATACCGGTGGTAGCTCATCGCCTTTCTCTCTATCATAGACACGCACCGCTATGACGCGTCCGCCCTCACCGTGAGGAATACGCAATGAATTGTCTTTCACATCACGTGCTTTCTCACCGAATATGGCTCTTAGTAATCTTTCTTCTGGTGGATTATCGCTCTCACCTTTAGGGGTGATCTTACCGACTAGAATATCGTTCTCACGAACCCAAGCACCGACACGCACTACACCTTGTTCATCAAGATGCTTAAGCGAATCTTCACTCACGTTAGGAATCTCACGAGTAATTTCTTCTGGACCTAGTTTGGTTTGACGTGCATCGATTTCATATTTCTCGATGTGAATAGATGTGTAAACATCATCATAAACAAGACGCTCAGAAATCAAGATCGCATCCTCGAAGTTATAACCTTCCCAAGGCATTAAAGCTGTAATTAAGTTCTTACCTAATGCTAGCTCGCCTTGGCAAGTCGCAGCACCATCTGTAAGTGCCTGACCGGCTTTGACCTTCTGACCAATCTTAACTATAGGTATCTGGTTAAGACAAGTATCTTGGTTAGATCTCATGTACTTAATAAGTTCATAAGTCTTAGAGCCTTGGTTACCTTCGAATTTAACCGTGATGCGGTTAGCATCAACGTAAGCAATCTCACCATCAGCATCAGAAATAACAACCATGCCGCTGTCTCTTGCTACTTGACCTTCAATACCAGTACCAACAAGAGTACGCTCAGCTTTAAGTAGAGGTACAGCTTGACGTTGCATGTTTGAACCCATCAATGCGCGGTTCGCATCGTCATGTTCCAAAAATGGAATCAACGAGGCGGCGATTGACACGATTTGATTTGGCGCAACATCCATATAATCGATACTTG
>JAYVUR010000032.1:0-7575 GCA_043787715.1 Candidatus Melainabacteria bacterium | reverse complement strand
AATCTCAGAAATCTGCTTCTCTGTTAGCTTATTATTTTTCAATCTCGATATACCTCCAGTTTTTCAATTACTGGTATATTTTATCGAGAGGGTGCCATTGGTCCAGCTTGTGAGACGCTAATTGGTTTTGCAGTGGCTGTCAGAGTTGCAGGTTCTTGAACTATTATCCCCAGATTTTTGGTTAGTTTCTCGATTTGAGTTCTAAGCTCTGGATCGATATCGTCACGTTTTACTAATTCAGTTACTAGCGATGATGCCGTCGACGACTGTTCATAAGGGAAATCTTCAGTATTGATTTGACTTTGTAGCTGTGCGATTAATGCTTGAGATTTTTTCTCTGTCTCACCATTTAAGGCTATATCGCTTAGTAGGCTATTTAATTCTTCAGCTGGTGTTTTAGCTACTACCACTACGATAGGATCCTTGCTGACATTAGCGCTTATAGTGCCGGCATCAGCATTCGCAGACTTAAAAGCATCTGACTTTACTGTAGCAACTCCAGTCAATAAGGCTTTAACGCTAATAGCATTAAGAGCTGCACTTTTAAAGTTATAGGTTTTATAAGTGTCGTAAACTGGATTCCCTTTGTTTTCACCAGTTTTCTTTTTTACATTAATGGAAACTCCACTAGCTGTCTGTTCCACATCGAACTCATAATGTTGATCACGAGCTTGTTGTTTGAATTTATCGTTAACTATAAGCTCGCCAGTAGTTTTATCAAGGCTTAGTCCATTGTTGAGTACATAGCGTCTATCCATTACGGCAGTTTCAGCTGCCTTTGCATTCATTTTGCCTGATAACGAACCATTTCTCCATGACTCAGTACCTGCTTCTTTACTACCAAAACTAAATTTATTTACCATTTCTCCACCCCCGTGGTTATTTGTGTCCCCGCTATTACTTGTTAATTAAATAGCCTTGGCTCAAGAGAATTTGATAGAAAAATAGGTATTTTCACCTATTTTTCTCAAAGCTAAGTCGCTATAATCAAGCCCATGCCCAACAAAATCGCAAATAAAGTCGTTCTTGCCTATAGTGGTGGTCTTGATACTTCAGTCGCTATTCGCTGGCTTTTAGAGCACAAATGTAATGAAGTGATTTGCGTGGCAATTGACCTAGGTCAGGGCATGGGACGCGGCGGTGCGTTGGAGTCGCTGCTACCGATACGCGATAAAGCACTTGCTATTGGTGCTAGTGCCAGTGAGGTGATAGATGCGCGCGAAGAGTTTATTAATAATTATTGTTTCAAAGGACTTAAAGCTAATGCACAGTACGAGTCTGGTTATCCCTTGGCGACTGCTATCGCTCGTCCCTTAATTGCCAAGCTGCTAGTAGATACTGCGCGTAAACACCAAGCTGATGCTATTGGTCACGGTTGCACCGGTAAGGGTAATGATCAAGTGCGTTTTGATGTTTCGATTATGGCATTGGCTCCTGAGATGACTATATTGGCGCCGGCGCGTGAGTGGGGCATGACTCGCGAAGAGTGTATGGATTACGCGCGTGAGCATGGTATTCCAGTGCCAGTCAAGAAAGACAAACCATTCTCTATTGATCTTAATCTTTGGGGCAGATCTACAGAATGTGGAGTGCTTGAAGATAGCTCGCGTGAGGCTCCAGAAGAGGCTTACGGTATTACTACCTCTCCAGAGCTTGCGCCGCAGCAAGCTGAGTATCTCAAGATAGGTTTTGAGCGTGGTGTACCTGTTGCTGTTAATGGTAAACAATTAAACAGTGTAGAATTAGTTAATACCATTAACGAGATTGGCGGACGCAATGGTGTCGGTCGCATCGACCAAATCGAAAATCGTGTTATCGGCATCAAATCACGTGAGATTTATGAATCGCCGGCTGGTGTAATTCTTAATATGGCGCATGATGATCTTGAGTATCTAACCATGATCAAGGAAATGAAGCATTTCAAGAAGATGATTGATCTTAAATACTCAGAGATGATTTACAGTGGTCGTTGGTTTAATCCACTGCGCGAATCGCTGGATGCTTTCTTGGATAAAACCCAAGAGCGCGTGACCGGTGTGATCGGACTTAAGCTCTTTAAGGGTAAGGCTACAGTCGTTACCCGCGAGTCACCATTCTCGCTCTATGATCAAGGTCTAGCTACTTACGATAAAGGCGATACTTTCAATCACCAAGCGGCATTGGGCTTTATTGAACTCTTCGGTTTGGATATGAAAACTTATTATCAGATTAAGCAGCCGGTGGAGGTTTAGGCTGAAGCAAGCTCACGGGTGCCATGGCGCATATTGCTTAGTAGTGCTGCCGCTGGAGTTTTTTCACTGTCAATATTAAAAATCTTTACTTTGCCCTCAAAAATATTACCACTCGCCTCAATTACACCTTTTTGATCAGAACCTAGAATTACTCTAGTTGTGTTTTCTGGGTTTATTAATGGATTATTCTGCTCAAGATTATCCTTGCTTCTGTTGGCGATTACTTGATAATCTCTGCCGCCATTGATATTAATTTGGCGATAGCGATATTTTTCGCTTGTTACATTATTAGGATGATGAGCTAGAGCAAACTTATCAACATTGATTACATCTAATTGTTTACCATTGCGATCATATGTTTTTACTAAAACATCGCCTATACCAACTTCAAGTTCAATTTTGCCAACATGATCTTGAACATCTATATTTAAATCACTAGCTTTGCCGCTAATTTTTGCGCCATTGATTGCTTTTGTTTTACCTTGTAGATTTCTTGGCAGTCTGAATGAATCTCTGATTGCTGTTAATGCTGGTTTTGTAGTTAATGAATCTGTCATAGTTCTTGCCTCTCTTGTATAAGGTTTGCCAACTTTGGTTTTATATAGGCAGAAACCCTTAATTTATGGGGATTTTGGCTTTGTGGGTTATAATAATATTATAACTTTGTTGCAATAATTATTATCTAAGCTAGAATAAGGGCTGCGGTTTATGAAAGCAAGAAATAATGTAGTAGTGCCGGGAGCTGGTGAGCATAAGGGGCAAGTTACTCCTACCCCTAAGAAGACGTTAGTTGCTGTGAAGCCACTAGGAGCTAAGCCTGTGGCGGCGTTGCCAGCGAAGTTAGCAGCAGCTAGGCCTTCAGTTAATAATGAGACTACCATCAGCGACTCTCATGATGTAGAAATGGCTTTAAGAGTGGCACTTGCAGCTGTGCTGCGAGATGATGAAATCCTTAATGAAAGTGCAATTGATCAAGATGTTGAGATCGCGGCTGGTCTAGGTATTGATGATGAGACTAAAGCAGATGCTGTTATTGAGGAGTTGAAAAAAGACAAGAGATTTGAAACTTTAGATATAGAGGTGGATGAGTTTTTACAGAAAGACACCTTAGCTGATTTGGCTCGATATATTTATCGTCTGGTTACGTGATAATATTGAGCCTCTGAAGCGCCTTTAGTTCAGTTGGTAGAACACAGGTCTCCAACACCTGGTGTCGTGGGTTCAAGTCCTACAGGGCGCGCCATCTTTTAATGAGGTCTTAGCTACCGGGCAGGAGTGCTATCTGGCTTAGTTGTTTTTTGAAATAGATGGTTGAAAATAAGCGAATTAAAGGTTGAGGAGCTTCTTGCAGTTGTTTTTGCGATTCTTTTGCCTTTGTTAGCTGCCATAGCCTGCTTTTGGGCTTCTTCTTTAGGGTCTACTACCAGCTTAGAGTTTTTTAGTAGTACAAGCAGCTCTGCTTTTTCGGTAGCGGGCATCTTGCTTAAAATAGCTTCGGCATCAGACCAAGACGCTTGGACTTTTTTGTTTTTGTCTAGAGTCTTCATTCTAAATTCATCAAGTTCTTTGCCGTAAAATTTATCGCCGTGTTTGAGACTATATAGATCGACACCAAACAGATAGCAATCAAAACAGAGTTTAGCTAATTGTTTTAGAGCAGGCTCTAATTCTGGATTCTTAGTTTTGATGTATATTTGTCTGTCACTTGGGCTGTTTCCAAAAAACTCAACCCCTTCCTTTGGTTCATTGGGCTTCTTGGCAAGTAGAGCCTTAGTTCTTATGCTGTTGGTGCTAATGGTAGCCATCTTGAGCTACAAGGTCAGCCCCAAGCCTATTTTTATGAGTTAAAACCCCTAAAAGCTTGATTTTCTTGGCTTATTAGGTTAAGATAATGCGAGTGATTCTTCCGCTAGATGAGGCAAAGTATTCAATGTCTAAGCCAGAGAGAGGCCTGCTAGAGGGTTTTGCTCATTATGCTCACGATGAGGTCTATAAAAAAACTGTTCGCTTAAAACAAAAGCCCAAAAAAGTCTTGCCTAGATGGGTAGCGCCTAAAGAGTTTAGTCGCATGAATGGTTTTGCTAAGCTACTTGCTAATACTGAGCTCTTAAACTCTGACTTGCCAGCTAATATGGCACGAAGAATTCATGCTCAGCATCATGGTATTGAAAACCTGTCACCAAAAGTGTTTGACTATATACTCGAGTCTCTCGAGAAAATTCTAATTTCTATTGATGTTTTGTTGCATAAAATTCCGCAGAACATTGCTAAAGACTATCCTCAGCTTGCTAAGTTAAAAGCAAAGTTGCTAGCGAGAAGTCAGGTAATAATAATGCAACTCAAAAATAATCCTGGTGTTGATATGAATTTAGCAGTTCATTCTTGGGTTAATGGTGGTAAAGCCTGTTTTAATACTATGAAACACCGCTTCAGCAAGGAGATTAAACAAGCTTTGAAAGATATATTCGATGGTAAAGACCCTAAAATCTAGCAATATCAGTCTCCCATCTTGTAGAATGTAGTTCTATGTCCCAAGCAACTCAAACCCCGCCAAACTCAGAGACTCAGAAGAAAGGCTTCTGGCAGTGGCTTACTGAAGATGATAGTCCTGAAATCGGTATTGCGACCAAAGAGTCTCTACCTGAATACATAAGAGGCGTTAAGTCTGAGTTTTTGCATATTGAGTGGCCAAGCCGTGAGCAGGTTTATAAGGAATTCTTCACAGTTTTGGTTATTGTTGCGATAATAAGCGCCGCTATCTATGTGATAGACTTAGGTCTTGACAGCTTGATCAAGCCTCTAACCGGTAGATAAGATACTAGAGGCGGATCCGGGCCGGATTCCCATAAACAATGAGCGTAACTAATAAATCAGGTAAGCGTGGCTGGTACGTAGTCCAGACTGCAAGTGGCCATGAAGCCAAAGTAAAGGGTCATATCGAGAAGCGTGTCCAGACCATGGAGACATGGGATCGCATATTCGAGGTGGCGATACCTGAACGCACTGTAGTTAAGGTCAAGGGTGGTAAACGCCTAGAGAAAAAAGAGAAAGAATACCCGGGTTATGTCTTGGTGGACATGATTCTTGATGAGGATAGTTGGAAAACCGTACGTGAAGCCCCTGGGGTACTGGCTTTCGTTGGTGACCGTAATCGTCCAACCACGCTCAATGAGGCTGAAGTTAGGCGTATATTGCGCAAAAATACTCTACTTAATGATCCTAAGCTCGCTGAGAAGAAGCAGATAGACTTCAAGATTGGTGATACTGTTAAGATCCAAGCTGGTCCGTTTGAAGATTTCATTGGCGAAGTAGCTGAGATTAACGAAGAGAAGATGACCGTTAAGGTTAACGTGGTTGTTTTCGGTAGATCTACTCCTACTGAGGTTGCTGTCACTCATGTCGACAGAGTTAGTTAATTTACTTTATACGATTGGCAAGGTTGTTTTGCTATTAGCAATACTTAAGGCACTGGTCATGATGTGGTTTTTAATCATTCGCTCTGCTGATTTGCGTAAAGCTTTTGCTGCTATGCAGTCAGGTCTTGATGCTAGCCGCAGTGGTATTATTCTGGGTGCACCGAAGCCGCCGAAGTTTTTGGGGTTTATCAATAATATAACGTCGCTGTTTAGGGAGTGACCTTGAGAATCGCCATTGTAACTGAGACATTCTTGCCGCAAATCAACGGTATAGTAAGAACGCTTGAGCGCCTGATTAAGCATCTAGAAGATTCTGGGCATGAGGTTTTGGTGCTAGCTATGGGTGGTGGTGCTACTTACTATTCGCGCAGTAATGTTGTGAGGGTGCCGGGTGAGCGTTTTGTGCTTTATCCTGAACTGTATCTTGCAACACCTGAGAATTGGTTTTTGCAGCAATTAGTCTCTTCAGCTTTAGTTCAAGTAGTGGCTAGTATTGTGATGTCAGTCCTCGTGACGCGCAATCAAATTGTCGATAAAGCGCTGAGAGATTTCAAACCGGATCTAGTGCATATGGTATCGCCAGCGACACTCTGTGCGATGGCTTATGATTATGTGCGTAAGCAGCGAGTACCTTGTTTTGCTACTTACCATACTGATATTGCTGCTTACACTGACAAGTATCATGTGCCATTCTTGAAGACTTTTATAGATTTGTTTACTGGTGTGGTTTATAAGCGCGCGCAGCTAGTCTTAGCTCCTAGCCCAAGTTCTAAGCAGCAATTGGAGCAGGATTGCGGGCTTAGAGATGTAGGGATATTTAGCCGTGGGGTGGATACTCAATTGTTCAAACATAGAGATGAGCTGGATGCTGCTAGCCGCGCTCAGCAGCTTAAAAGTCTTGGGCTTGATCCAGATTGTCTCACCATCTTATATGCTGGCCGCCTCGCTGGCGAGAAGTCCATTCCAGTATTAGTGCGCGACTTCAAAGACCTTAGTGATGCTGGGCATGCAGTGCAATTATTGCTGGTTGGCGATGGTCCTATTCGCGCTGAACTTGAGCATGAGCTTAAGCGCTATCCTGCTGTATTTGCTGGTTTCAAGCAGGGTGAAGAGTATGCGCGTATGTTTCAGCTTGCTGATATTTTTGCTTTTCCGAGCCGCACTGAAACTTTCGGGCAAGTGGTGCAAGAAGCAATGGCATCGGCGCTACCGGTGATAGTTTTCGATGCGCCTGGAGTGCGTGACCTAATCAGTGACGGGCGCACCGGTATAGTGGCGCGTGGGCATTCTATGCGCGCAGAATTGCAGCGTTTAGTTGCTAACACCGCGCTGCGCTCCGTGCTAGGCGCGGCTGCTTATGCTGAAGTGCAATCTAGGTCTTGGCAGCAGGTGCTAGATGGATTAGTCAACGAATATAGTCGCGCCCTCCACATTCCACAAAAATAATTAATCTATAATTCTTGCTTTATCGAGATTTGTGACTAAGATCTAATATTGCGACTGCATGCACAAATCCGGGGAGAAGAGAAGCTGCTTCTAGTCTTCTGTGTAGTTCTTCTAGGCTTATTCTTTTGGCTTTGGCATCTCGAACAATTTTGTCAACGCGGCGGGTGGTTAGCTTGTCATTATGTTTGATGAGCTCGCCATGATCTCTGGCTTGCTTTGCAGCTTCTCCCCACATATCTAACGGGGGAGCCGCAGTTATAGTTGTAGTCGACCCTGACTTCATCTAAATCTTTCCTTAATGTTCTTGCTAATCCTAGCAAAGTAATTTGTATTTGTAAATCTAAAATAACAGTTATTAGAGGGTATGATAGTCCCTGGGCTGAGCCATCATACCTGTATGACAAAGTTAAGGTCGTAAATCCCGCAATTATAACAAAATCCCAAAAATGTACAGCAACTTCTTCTTGAAAATGGATATTATC
>JAYVUR010000031.1:0-7306 GCA_043787715.1 Candidatus Melainabacteria bacterium | reverse complement strand
ACCAGATTACACGAAAATTGGCTGAGTCGCCTCGGCAGCGGCGACTACAATGTCAGCAAGAAGATTTACGTCAGATAAATCTAGCCTAGCGCTTATGCCACGGAGGGGGGATAGCCAAAACCATAAAGGAATCTTTCAATATTGTAATTAAGTTTTTTTCTGACCACGATTCGAAACAAGAAACTAACTCATTCATATTTACCTCCTTCTTTATATATGAGTAACGATTACTTCTCTAGGTTGTAATCATTTGTTTCCATTTCAAGGATGACTTTGATGCCGTCTACTTTAACTTTGCGTTTGCTCATCAGATACCAAACATGATCCAGTTTTTTAAGTTCACGCTTGGAATATAGTCGGGATTGATTTTCATGTTTGCGGGGCGGAGATACGATCCCTTCACTATCGAGTTGTTTAAGGACCCAGATCGGTACTGAAAGCAATTCGCAGACAACACCAGAGGTAAAAACCGGTTCATCAGCCGAAATAAAGAACTCATTCTCCAATATACAATCAGCGAATTTAGTTTTCTTCATACCAGTTCTTCGTCCGATGGACATCAGTTTTACCTGTGTTTAGATTGTACCCTAAAACAAAAAAAATATAACTTAAATCAATGTTAAAATTATTTAATTCAAAATATTTATTTTGAAAATCAAAATTACTTAGCCATCACTGCTCTCCCGGCAGCTTCGCTGCCGGTCGCGGGTGAGCAAAATTACGCAATATCTCGACTGCTTTACTGTATGTTACAACCTATTGCTAAGACCAAGCTAAACACAGGGTTTATTTTAGTCAGCTTAGGTCTATAAATTATGGACTCCAATGTATTGTTTTAAACCAATGACTCTCTTATTAATACTTTTGCGATGGAGCCACCACCCACCCCGCATCTTCATATTCACCAATAAGCATAATCTCTGCGAACTCTCTATCTTTAAGAATCAATTCTCGAGTCGCACTCCCAGCTTTAGTTAATTCAGCCATCCCTTGGTCGCGCAATTCTTTAGATTCCCACTTCTAAGCCAATGCTCTGTATATTCCTCAAGTGAGGATCTAGGTTTGATTACGGCTTTAAAGATATATTTCATTCAAGTGCTTAGCCCAAAAATCCAAATAAATATAGCGGTATTGTCCCCTTACCTGTAATTAAGGAATTATCCTTTACTAAATATGCTTTTTCTATGTCTTTAATTTGCTTTCTCTTTTTCGACTTTCCACCTATCTCAAAAGTATTACCCTCACACTTCATATCACCATTACTTGTATAAAATACCTTATAGCCAGCATCTTCTAAATGACTTAGAACAAACAATTCCCTTAGCATCCCTTTATCAGTTTTTTTGCCAATAGACTGATTGATCGCATGCGCTAAATTTGGATTATTAAAATAGATTTTCTCAGCATTACGAATTAGAGAATGTCCCTGCTTGTCATTCAAAAGATAGCGCAACAAGCCACTTTCTCGAAGCATCTCCAAATACTCTGCTGTAACGGTGTGATCTTTTTCAATACTTTTTGCAAGTTGATTGACACTAAAGCCACCGGGGCTTGAGCTTGCTATAAAATATAGTATCTTTTTAAATACAGGAATATTCTGTGTTTTTAGAGAATAGAAGCCGCTTATATCTTCATATATAACCTTCTCCGTAATATTGACGAGCGCTTCTGCGTAAGCCTGATAGCTATCTAATTCAGTAAAAATCGGGTAGAAACCTTCTCTCAAGTAGTCTTCAAGATATTTTAGGAGCAAGGGGGTTTCACAAATAATCTTATTAGCCTCTCCTTCTATAACTTCTTCTAGGTTTAATACGGGGAAGCTCTTACCGGTTTTAATTTCTAGAAACTCTCTAAAAGAAAATCCGGACATCCTTTTAAGTGAAGCCCTTCTCGATAGATCATATTTCCCTTTGATGAGATCAATACTTGAGCTGCCAGAGAAAATAACCGTTATCCCCGGGTATGAATCGTAAATATTTTTCAACTCTTGATTCCAATTCGGATACTTGTGAATTTCATCAATGCAAATCACTTCTCCTCCGTGGAGTTGATAAAATTCATCCACAACAGAGAGAAGTGTGTTGTTAGAGAAATAAATATGATCTGCTGAAATATAAAGTCCCCAATCCGGACCTCGCTGTGGATGCAAAGAGTTAATTTTTAGGTAATGTAACAAAAACGAGGTCTTGCCTATACCTCTAGCGCCAATAATCCCTGTGAGGCGATGGTCTAGCTTAAATTCCTTATAAAAGGCCCTTATATAGGGGGCTTTAAGCTCCCGAAGCAATCTTTGATAAGTTTCTCTCAATATCTCCATTTTGGGTCTACCCAAATTATACCACCATTTTACTTGGGTCTACCCAAATAAAGCACCCAATATACTCTATTCTTTCGCCGATTTCAAAAAAGTATCAGTTATACCTTATTCCTTATTCCTTATTCCTTTCAGCCATTTCAGGTAACTATCAGTTATAACTTATACTTTTTTGGATGCAGTCCTGCCCCCTCTGCCACAGCTTCACCACTAAAACCTCCACCCTCAAAAATGGGAAGACTTATCATCATTGTCTTGATTGCGACTTCACTCATTTAGACACTAAGTTTCATCTTAGCCCTGAAGACGAGAAGCTAAGATACGACCAGCATCAAAACACAATCGAGAATTTAGAGTACGCCCAAACCTTTGAGCGCTTCATCAAAACCATTGAGGCTCAGCTCAGCCCAGAATCTAGAATTCTTGACTATGGCTGCGGTCCCAATCCGGTACTTGCAGAAATGCTTAAAGCGCATGGCATAGAAACCGACATCTACGATCCCTACTACTTCCCAACAAAACCTCAAGCAGAATCTTATGACCTTATCACTTCAACAGAAGTTTTTGAACATTTAAGAGAGCCTCTAATAACACTAGAGCATTTACTCAAGCTACTAAAACCTAAGGGTTATTTAGCAATAATGACTAAGTTCCTCTGTCCCATTGAAGAATTCACCAGCTGGCGTTATAAGGACGATACTACCCATATTGCTTTTTATAGTCCTAAGACTTTTAAGCTCTTAGCCCAGAAGCTAGATCTAGAGCTGCTTAGCCATAATAATCAAGATATAGTAGTATTGCGCAAAGCTGCCTAGATATAATACTAATGTGCAACAGCAAAAAACCCAACCCAATCTTATTTACTCTCTTCTATTCAGCTTAGCCTTAGCGCTAATCGTTGAACATCAGGTCTTCAGCGACCCAATGGCTATCAATGATGATGTGCGCAATCAGATTTACTGGATGGCGAAGTTTATTAATCCTAATTATTTTGCTAATGACTATATAGCTTCGTATCTCACCCAACCTAGCCTGATCTCACCTGTGTTTAGCGTGATCTATAGACTAGGTTCCTATTTTGCAGACCCCAAACAAATCTCTCAACTACTACCTTTCCCAATAATCCTAGTCACTACTTATTTCTTATTCAAGTTCTCTGAATTACATAGAGATTCACGCTACGCTTTTTGGGTCTGCTTTTGCTTCAACCTTTATATTTGGGCGATGAAATTTATCGCCGGCGGACTGCCTCGCTCGAGTTTTTACCTACTGTTCTTCATGTTTCTATATTTACTAAGTAGCCGCAAATCCGGATGGCTACTAGCTTGCCTAATATTGCAGGCACTGACATATCCTACTGCTTGTTTTATGTCCATGCTTATTCTTCTTGCTTACAGTATTAGGCATAAGCTAAACCGCCTTCAAACCATAGTAAGCATAGCCGCTGGCTGCATAGCTCTTTACTCACGATACTTGCTCAATAGAGATCATAGCTTCGGCGCATTGATCAATTTTCAAGACATTCTCAAATTGCCCGAGTGTTTCCTAGATGGTAGACGCTGTGTAATTATGCTGCCCTATAGTTTCACACAAATATTTAAAACCAGCCCCCAGCTTTTAGAATTCTTAGGACTACAGCTACCACTAATAGTCGGCGTCATAATTTTTATAACTATTACTATGTATTTATTCAATAGCTATCTTCAATCTAAAGATCTCAAACAGGCTGAACTACTGTGGATTAGCGTCTATGTCTCCATTGCACTATTCATATTCGCTCATTTCGTCTTACTATACATGTATCTACCACACAGATATATTGCTTATACTTTACCGCTTGTTCCTATCTTTCTACTAGGCACTTGGTTCTATTACATAGAACCGCGACGCGGAGTGAAGATACTTTCATGCATAGTATTAATCACTATACTTGTTATAGGCAGCCGAATAAACGACGATCTCATACAACCCAGCAAGCTTGAACGCCAGACGCTAGCTTACCTTAGCAGCACCTCTATTGACAGTTTAGTGGTTGCTCCACCGCGCTTCGCGAGTAATATCCCTGCCTATAGCTATCGCAGTGTACTGGTTAGCTCTGAAGTGGATATACCTTTTCACAAAATTTATTACACAAAGATACTTGAGCGCATTGCCGATCAGAATTCAGCTTATCGCAATCCAACTAAACTTAAATCATTTATCAATAAATATGGCGTAGATTATATAGTCTTAGACAGGCGTGAAACCAGTAATATCCCTACTACTCACTGCATAACTTACTCCAATAAGAGATTCAAGGTTCTTGATGCTAAGTGTCTATAATTGAAGCCTGCAGCAATCCATTTACGACATCTTAAATTATGCACTCGTGCTTAAAGCGCATAAACGTGACGTCGGTCACGTTTATGCTATCCTCGCAATGACAAAACGTCATCCTGAGCAAAGCGAAGGATCCCTCAACACGAGACTAACAACAGCGATTAGGTTTATTATAATCACTCTCAGTCTTAGCTTTAAACAATAAACCCGGCACTAGAGGCGGCTCAGGATTAATTAGACTGCGCTGGTATTCAGTCTCTGAGCTCGCCAGCACTTCACCACGCATTACCCGCAGCACTAGACTTAGAGTACAAGTAAAAACTATCCAAAGACAAAGTAAAAACAAAGCTGTAAGCGCGATAATTGCATATTGATTAAAGACAAGCTGTTCTTTTAGTGGTGACTCCACCATCGCACGCAGTGCCGCGAAATAACCAATACGCGGGTCCCGACTGAAAAACTTCTCAAAAGCAGCAGTTGAAGTTACCGTCACCAAAAATAATAAAGGCACTAAACTTATCCAAACATAACGCAAACGCCCAGATTTAGCCAAAATACTAGTGCAAACACAAAGAGCAATAGAAGCGAGCATTTGATTGGCTATCCCAAACAATGGCCAAAGCATATTCACTCCGCCATTAGGGTCTATCACGCCAGCATAAAGGAAATAACCCCATGCACTCACAACAAGAGCACTGGCAAAAATATTTGCAGCATAAGAAGTAGTCTTACCTAAAGGAGCATAAATATTACCAAGTAAATCTTGCAGCATAAACCTCGCTACTCTAGTTCCAGCATCAAGAGTAGTTAGTATAAATACCGCCTCGAACATAATTGCGAAGTGGTACCAAATCCCGAGGAGCCCTGAGCCGAAGACCTTACTAAAAATATGCGCCATACCTACAGCAAGTGATGGCGCGCCGCCAGTGCGAGCGAATAATGACGATTCACCTACATCATGCGCCAATGTAGCCATAGTTTCTGGACTTACAGTGAAACCCCAACTAGATATAGTGGCGCAAGCATCTACCGCGCTAGAACCCACCAGGGAAGCGGGGCTATTGATAGCAAAATACACACCCGGTTCAAGCACTGAAGCAGCTAGCATAGCCATTAGAGCTACTAGGGATTCAAGCAGCATACTGCCATAACCCACTAACCTTATATCTTTTTCGCTAGCAAGTATCTTTGGCGTAGTTCCTGAAGCAACCAGTGAATGGAACCCTGATATAGCACCGCAAGCAATGGTAATGAACATGAAGGGGAAAACCTTACCACCAAATATAGGACCGGTGCCATCAATGAATTTGGTTAGAGCAGGCATCTGTAAATCTGGTCTTAAGAGCAGCACCGCAACAGCAAGTAGAAGAATAGTACCAAGCTTCAAGTAGGTAGATAAATAATCACGCGGCGCAAGCAATAACCATACAGGCAGCACCGCAGCAAGAAAACCATAAATAATAATTGACCAAGCAAGAGATTGAGCGCCAAGATTAAAACATGAACCCCAGCCATAGTCAGCGACATACTGCCCGCCTACTGTAGCTGCTAGCACCAGCACTAGACCGATAATAGAAGCTTCAAGAACTTTATCTGGTCTCAAGTAACGCATATAAAGTCCAACAAGTACCGCAATTGGAATAGTAGCAGCGACAGTAAAAGTCGCCCAAGTGCTATTAGTCATGGCTTTAACTACTACTAGTCCCAAGACCGCAATAAGAATCACTACTATCATCAGTGTGCCAATAAGAGCAGTGAAGCCTGCAATGGGTCCAAGTTCTTCTTTGGCGATTTGACCTATGCTTTTACCGTCTCTGCGCGTTGAGAAGAACAGCACCAGCATATCTTGCACCGCTCCGCCTAGTACTGAACCTGCCAGTATCCACAGAGTGCCCGGCAGATAACCAAACTGCGCAGCCAGCGTAGGACCCACTAAGGGACCGGGTCCCGCTATAGCGGCGAAATGATGCCCGAATACCACCCATTTATTAGTAGGTAAATAATCTTTACCGTCATTCAGTCTCTCGGCTGGTGTAGCTCTACTGGGATCCAGTGCCAATACACGAGCACAAATCCAAGCTGCATAAAAACGATAACCAATCACGTAGCAGCAGATGGCAGCGAATATAAACCAAATCGCACTAATAGTTTCATGGCGCCACAAGGCAATAAAACTTAATAAAGCAGCCGCTCCTAAAGAAGCCGCAAAAACACGTTTAGAAAAAAACTGCTGGCGATTTAAATAAGTCATAAATTAGCGAACTAGTGCGCGCGAAGATTCAGTAAGCACCACATTACAAATACGCTGACTACTACTATTAATACTGCGCAAAACATCAAGCACTTCTAGATTGACCCGATCATGCTCAAGATCATTATTAGCCGAGATTTGATCAATAGCTGCACTCCTAAATTGTTCAGCGAACTTAGCCATAGCCTCTATCTCACGAGAAGTCTTAATGGCAGCATCACGCGAACCCTTAAGGAATGCGTCTACTGAATAATTGAAACATCTAACTGTGCGAAAAAAATATTGATCCAAACCAGAAAAACGCTCATCGAAGCTAGGCAGTTTCCTATCCATCTCTTCAAGCGAATAACTAAGTCTATGCACTATATGCTCGATCTCGTTAATAACCGCAGTCTGGTTAAGTATGTCTGAGGTTTCAGCGA
>JAYVUR010000030.1:0-3183 GCA_043787715.1 Candidatus Melainabacteria bacterium | reverse complement strand
AGGTAATGCGTGGTCAGCAGCACGGTACTTAAGTAAATCATGAACATTAAGTTCTTGCTCAGTGATCAATTTTACGTTGCGGATATTGCGAGCTGCTCTGCGAGTAGTGGCGATGTTTTTATCGCTGCTTGCTGCAATGAAGAGCACCAGTGCACCAGCACCGATAGCTGTTACTGTTGTTGCGAACTCTTTGGTTTTGCCACTAGTACTAAGTTCTTCAATTACAGAAACTTTATTCTCTTGCATGCCAAGACTAATAGCAGAAGCAAGAGCAAGGATTTTCTCCTTGTTGTTCATGTTCTTAGTCCAGTTGCGACCCTTGAAAGTGCCACTAGCTCTAGGTCCGTGCATCACGCCGCCGCCTTTCCATAGAGGAGAAGTGCTGCTACCTGCGCGCGCGCGCCCTGTGCCTTTTTGCTTCCAAGGTTTCGCACCACCACCACGAACTTCGCGGCGAGTTTTAGCGTGCGCCGATCCTTGGCGAGCGTTAGCTAGTTGTAAAACTTCAGCAAGGTAAATCAAGTGGGTGTTAGGTTCGCCGCTAAATACAGCTGCTGCCTCTACTTGGCCTTTCTTTTTACCTTTAATATCGATTAATTCAAGTGCTATCATCTGGTATCACTCCTTAAGTGACAAGCGCTAATTCTAGCACCTGTAACTGGTCGGTATTTTGTTAAGAATGGCTCTGTAGAGGGCCTTTATAGTTATTTTATCTATCTGTCATCCTGAGCGAAGCGAAGGATCTCCGTGCGCGGTCGTCCTGTTAACGATAGCGTATATACAAAAGTAAAACCCCTACGTAGCAGTTAAAAGCGCAAAAACGACCCGTATGGGTCCTTTTTGCTCAACTAAACAAATTAGCCTTAAACTTCTTCAAAGTCTCAAGCAGCTCAGCATGACTCTTATCATCAAGAGCATTGCCTCTATCTAGGCTATTTTTGAGTTCTGGCTTATTAGAAGCGAAATACGGGAACCACTCTTCTTTGAACTTGCTAATCTTGGAAGTTTCGATATCATCGAGTACACCGTTCTGACCAGCAAATATCATCGATACCTGCTCGCCCACTGTTAGTGGTTTGTATTGTCCTTGTTTAAGAACTTCTACTAGTTTCTGTCCGCGGCGGATTTGCTGTTGAGTCGCTTCATCAAGATCAGATGCGAACTGCACGAAAGCTTCAAGCTCACGGAACTGTGCAAGACCTAGACGTAGAGGGCCAGCCACTTTTTTCATGGCTTTGGTTTGTGCGGCACCACCTACACGCGATACTGATAGTCCTACGTTAATAGCAGGTCTAACACCGGCGTTGAATAAACTTGTCTCCAAGAATATTTGACCGTCGGTAATTGAAATTACGTTAGTTGGAATATAAGCAGAAACGTCACCAGCTTGAGTTTCGATGATAGGAAGAGCGGTGATAGAACCAGCTCCGCAAGCATCACTCAGTTTGCATGCGCGCTCTAATAGGCGTGAGTGTAGATAGAACACATCACCCGGATAGGCTTCACGACCCGGTGGGCGCTTAAGTAGTAGCGACATAGCACGGTATGCCCAAGCATGTTTGGTAAGGTCATCATAAACAATAAGTACGTGCTTGCCTTTTTCTAGGAAATATTCAGCAATCGCTACACCAGCGAACGGCGCTAAGAACTGCAGCGCAGAACTGTCTGTTGAACCAGCGTGCACGACGACAGAATAAGCCATCGCACCTTCGCTCTCAAGTCTCTTTACGGTTTGAGCGACTGTACTTTGCTTTTGACCGATAGAGACGTAGACACAAATAGGACGAGTTTCAGCAGGTTCGTTCTTCTGGTTGAGAATAGTGTCGATAGCGATAGCGGTTTTGCCTGTCTGTCTATCACCGATAATAAGTTCGCGCTGACCTCTGCCAATAGGAATCATCGAATCGATAGCAGCGATGCCGGTTTGCATTGGTTCGTGCACTGATTTACGCTTGACGATACCAGCAGCAACTCTCTCAAGTGGCATTCTGCGATCTGCTTTAGGTGTGGGTTTGGTGTCAAGCGGATCACCGATAGCATTAAGCACGCGTCCTATGGTTTCATCGCTAACACCGATGGAAGCTACTTGGCCAGTGGCTTTTACTGCTGTGCCTTCTTGGATTTGACGACCAGTACCAAGCAAAACCACACCAACGTTATCTTCCTCTAGGTTAATAACCATGCCGCGAGTACGCTCAGCATCATCAAATTCAACCAGTTCGCCGTTCATCGCATTCTCAAGACCATAAATACGGGCAATACCGTCGCCGACACTAAGTACGCTGCCTTCTTCGCTTACTTGGATAGATTCTTTATATTGGGAAATTTGCTCTTTGAGTACTCTTGTTATTTCGTCAGGTCTGATTGCCATAGTGCTGATAATTGTATCATTCACTAAACCACTTTTATGCTTATGGACATTCGCGTGGCTGCCATCCCAGCCCATCTTTTATGTGTTGGGTTGAATCTGTCAATTTTGCACTCATGTTGCAAGCGCAAGAACAAGCCGTCGGGCTTGTTCTTGCTACGCTCGGGGCTTGGGGGGCGCCACGCATGCGAAGCGTAAGGGTAGTGTCGTGTGGTGGTCATAATTGCTAAAATATCAGCGTTATGAACAATTTAAATTATATTAAATTAGGTCAAGCAATATTATTCAGTTCGCTGCTAATTCCAGCGGTGGCAGTTGCACCGGTTAAGACAGAAGTGCCAGCTAAAGTCGCGACTATTCTTAAAACCAAATGTGGTGATTGCCATTCTTACGGTACTAAATTCCCTTGGTACGCAGATTTTCCTATTGCTCGCGATTTAATTCAACATGATATAGATGAAGGTCGTCGTTACTTTAATATGGAGACTGAGATCTTTCTTAAGCGTGATAAAAATGGTCTAAAAATTGATGAAATCCCGGTCAATACTCTCAATCGTATTGAGAACGTAGTGCATGACGGTTCTATGCCACCTATCCAATATTTGTTTATGCATTGGGATCATGCTCTTACTACCAAGGATAAACAAGTTCTATTAGCTTGGATTCGCAATCTTCGTGGCGATATAGTGAGCCCGCTGCCTAACCCAGAAACACTTGAGCTTGATGTTAATAAAGTAGCTCTTGGTGATAAATTATTTCACGATCTAAGATTGTCAGCGAATGATACTGTTTCTTGTGCTAGTTGCCATGATCTT
>JAYVUR010000029.1:0-9397 GCA_043787715.1 Candidatus Melainabacteria bacterium | reverse complement strand
CATTGCTTTATAATTATCATTGACAATCTCAACCCTTTTGACTTTACTAACAATGCTAGTTTTAGGATCAGTAATAGAAACCTCCACTTCAGCATAAACATTTGTTTGAGTATCACGTAAATATTTTTCCATCTTGGCAACTTGAACCTCAAATGCCTTCACGTGATTATCGAAATAACCACCTAGCGCACCAGTGAAATCACGGTTCCTTGTACTCCACAAAGCTGATCTGAAACTATATAAACTGTTGTACTCCTTAAGCTTAAGAGACGCGACTTCCTTCTCTTTATCCATAGAGAAAAGACCATTATAATGTCCATAAAATTCTTGCCTAGCATCAATAATCTTGTCATAAACCACACCAAGCTTGATAACATTGGCAGATCTGCCTCCACAAAGCAAGAAATTAGCCTGATCATACTTTTCATATGCATGCATAAGATCTTGATCAACACTACCAGCATACTTAGTGCCGCCATTATACCAATAAGAATCTCCCCGAGCATAGTCGTTAGCTGCAGCCTCTCTATAACCCGAAGCATCATGATAAAAAGCCTCAAACTGATTTTCAGTCAAGGTACGCTCAGCCGCATCAACACCAAAAAATCTATTCGCATTTAGCATCAAAGCCCAAGTCGCATTATTATCAACGCTAGCACCCCACTCAGTAAGCCTTTCAGACCATGCGGCTCTAAAGTACAGATCTCTTTCCGTATAATAAACTTTTGCCTTCTCAGCATTTTCCATTGCATCAAGATGTTGATACTTAATTCCAGAATATTTATCAAGCTCTAACTGAGTTTTCTTCATCTCAGAAATTACCATATTCATCGCCTTGCTACCACTGGCAGCAAATTCATCAAGATGCTGACTTCTGGCAACTACCGTCATGAGAACAAGAAAATCATTATAATCAACCTTGCCAGATCCATCAAAATCAGCCTCTTTAACATAGCCGGATTGATTACTTCTTTTATTAACAGTCTTATTAAAATTACTAAACATATCCTGAATCTCAACAACGGATACATCCATGTCTTTATTCGTATCTATATACTTAACCGCATTATTTAACGACTGAAAATCCTTATTCTCAGACAAGACATGAGTTTTGACAAAATCATAATCAGCCTGATCTAACTTACCATCATTATTAACATCATACTTAGACAAATCAACGCCAGTATGCCCTTTAGCCAAAACAGCTTGCGCCGCATCACGTTTCACAGAACCAGCAGTAATTTGAGCTGCAGTATTTTTCGCCAAATCAAGAACAATCGAAGCACCAGCGCCAGCAATATCGAGAATTGCATCAAAAGCCATCATAGTGTCAATCGTTTCAAGATTAGAAATACGCTGATCCCTAGTACTGTTAACCAAACTATATGACTTACTTAAGCTAGCCTTAAAAGCATTTTCATTAGCCACAGCTTTGGCTTTTACACTTCCATCAAAGAAAGTTCTAAAGGCTTCTTTTGCCGCATCATCTGCAAAGCCAGCATCGGCAAATCCATCACGCCTAGCTATCAATAAATTAAAATTACTATCCAAGACAGATTTCTGATCATCAATCAACCTACCAGAAGATTCAAGCAAATTAGCTTTTAATTGCTTCTGAATAGTAGCTTGGTAAGTCCAAAAATCCGCAAGCTTAACATTAGCAGCAACAGTTACAGTATTAACGACCTTACCATTAGCATCATACTCGTTAACAGAGCCACCAGTCGCATACGCTCTACGCCTCTCAGCAGCATACGACTCAGCCTTAAATACTTTATCCAAACGATTCAAATCGTCCACAGAAGCACCATTACACAGAGCTGTAATTTTCGTTTGCACAGCATTAAGATCAATCTCTGAAATTTCAGTATTAACACCGTGCTCAAGATTTGCAGCTTGTACTCTACGAACCGTATCAAGACTACTAATCAACTTAAGAAATTCTGCTTTCTCACCAAGCCCACTCAATGGCACTTTAATACCATTATCGGTAAAATATCTAGAGTCTCCTTCTGTCTTCTTGGTCTGAGCTTCAATATAATCATCAAAAGCAGCTCCATCCTTCACGAAGACATTCATAGCTAATCCAGCACGATGAGAAGCTTCTGACAACTGCATGTATAAGTCAATATCATTAGGAAATGCTTCCATCTCAGCAGCATTGCGATCAATATTAAACTGATAAAAACTTCTTGCAGCAGCACCAATACGTCTCTGCTCAGTCAGAGCATCAGCGACAGAACTCAACACAGTTTGATCTTTCGCATCAATACCGTAATAATAAAACTTATTCTCATCAGCATCTTCAAGAGTGTCATAAGCATTATTGTCATCACCAAAAACCGTCACATGACCATTTACAACCTTCGCTCCTGAACCTAGAACCAAATTCTGAAACTTATCCAATTGCTTAGGCATATAATCCGCTACTCTTACGCCATCAATTTCCATAATCAAACAACACCCTTGAGTGTTAATTAGTTATATAAAGCCAAGGTTATCGTTAGGTTAAGAAGACTAGGAAAATCATACGTTCACTGTATTAATCGAAGCTCTCAAGAAGCTTAGAGCCTCTCCAATTTTACTACAGTCTTTAGCGCCCGCCTGCGCGAAATTAGCCCTACCACCACCACCACCACCGCAGATCTTGGCAGCTTCTCGCACTAAATTACCAGCATTAAGACCAGTTCTAACTAAAGTATCAGAGATAGCAACTACCATAGAGACTTTATCAGCCTGCCCGGCAACAAGGGCAATCATGTAATCACTTGAACTAAGCTGCTTGGCTACCGCTTCAGTAAGCGACTTAAGAATATCAGCATCAAGCTCAGACATCGAGCTACTCACATCTTCAACCAGGATAGTTCCAAGCGCTTCAATTTTAGCCTTAGCTAATATTTTCGGTACCAGCTTAAGAGTTTCTGCAAGTAATAACTGCTTACGCTGCTTCTCTACTTGCTCAGCAGATTTGCGCATAGTCTCTTGCTCAGCGGCTTTAGCTTCAGCTTCAGATTTCGCTGCCAAATACTGCTTAGCAGCTTCAGCAGCGAACATCTTAATTCTGCGTATACCAGCAGCCACCGAAGATTCAGAAGCAATAATTACAAAACCAATATCTGCAATATTAGTAACGTGAGTACCACCACACAATTCCGTAGAAGCTTCGCCCATTTTCAAGACCCTAACTTCAGCATCAACATCATACTTATCTTCAAAAAATGCCAAAGCCCCGGCCTTGATAGCATCTTGGTAACGCATCAGTTTAGTCTCTACCGAATAACCTGCCTTAATCCAGGTATTAATCTGATCTTCAACGACTTCAAGCTCCTCGGGCTTAAGAGCACGCTCAAAATTAAAATCAAAACGGGTATATTCATGCCCCACTTGTGAGCCAGCTTGCTGCAACTGCTTACCCAAAACCTTACGCAAAGCTGCCTGCAAAAGATGACAAGCACTATGATGGTAGCGAGACATAGTTCTAGTTTTATGATCTACTCTAGCTATAACTTTGTCACCAACTTTAAGAGAACCTCTAATCTGATGCAGAATTAAACCTTGGAACTTCTTAGTATCAGTGACGTCTACGCCACTAAGTTCATCATCTCTGAGAATTAATCTTCCCCTGTCACCCTCTTGCCCGCCTGATTCAGCATAAAAAGGACTCTGATCGAGAATTAGAGTCGCTTCAGCTTCAGCTCTCTGCACCCGATTGCCACTAGTATCAATTATCGCCAGCACTTTAGCTTCAGCTTCTTCTTGCTCGTAACCAAGAAACTTAGTTGCACCTAGTTCTGCAATTAAAGCACCATATAATTTAGCTTTATCTACAGCAGCAACAGCAAAAGCCTCAGTCGAAGAAGCCTCTGAGTGTTTAGCCTTAGCAGCTTCATAGCCAGCAAGATCAAGGGTAGCTCCAGCTTCAATAGCTATCTCTTCAGTAAGCTCTAGAGGGAAACCATAAGTAGAATAAAGATCAAAAATAAAAGCACCGCTTAAATTTTTGGATTTAGCAAGTTCGGATTCTAGTAAAAACATGCCCTTAGCGATGGTTTTGGTGAATTGCTCTTCTTCCTTCTCACAAATATCCTTAATTAGATCCTTGTTTTTAAGCAGCTCAGTATAGAAAGCACCATAACTATCACAAACTATATTAGTATACTGATATAGTTGAGCACCTGATATTCCTGTTAGAAGATAAGCAAATCTCGCTGCCCTGCGAATAATCATCCTCAATACATAGCCGCGTCCAAGGTTACTAGGTCTCACTCCGTCAGCTATCAAAAATGCTAAACATCGAATATGGTCAGTAACTATCTTCAAATATAAATCAGTCTTGCGCTCAGCATCAGTCTCAGCTTTAACACCCAAATAAACAATCTTGCGTCCTGATAATTCGCTAAAACCCTTTGCTATAGCGGTTTTAATCTTCACCAATTCGTCGGTCTCAAAACTATTATGCACACCTTGAACTATGGTTGCAATACGCTCAAGCCCAGCACCAGTATCAATATTGCATTTAGCTAAAGGCTGATAGATACCAGTCTCAGTCTTCTCAAACTGCATAAACACTAAGTTCCAAATCTCAACGAAACGCTCATCGTGACCGAAGCTAGCATAATCGTCACCAAGATCATAATAAATCTCACTACAAGGTCCGCAAGGTCCAGTCAATCCCGGTGGCCCCCAGAAATTATCCTATCGGCTTAGCTTCCAGATACGATTCTCGATCGCTGCGGGTGCTGAGCCATCTGCATCGGGGGCAGAATAACTAGTCGCTTCAAGACCAGCATCTAGAAATAATTGATGCCAAATCTTATAAGCTTCATCATCAAAAGGGTTTTGATCATCACCAGCAAACACCGAAACATAAAGCCTATCAGCTGGCAATCCTAATTCCAAAGTAACAAACTGCCAAGCCCAATTAATTGCTTCAAGTTTGAAATAATCACCAAAAGAAAAATTGCCCAGCATCTCAAAAAAACTATGATGCCTAGTAGTGCGTCCTATATTATTAAGGTCACTATCTTTGCCACCAACTCGCACACACTTCTGTACAGTTACAGCTCGAGGTGGCTCCGGGGCGGCTTGCGCACCCATAAAGATCGGTACAAACTGCACCATACCAGCAGCAGTAAGCAGTAAGGTTGGGTTATCAGGCACCAACGAAGAACTAGCTATATGCTTATGCTGGCGCAAAATATTATTAGCATCAAAAGTTTTAGTAGTGAAAAATTTAATCCACTTCTCACGTATCTGCTGGCAAAGCATCTTAGCTATTACCCTCTTGCTGTTTACGCTTAATCTCTTCAATAGATCTTAAGCGTTCACGTTCAGTTTTGCGCTCAGTCTCTTCCAGCTTCAATAACGCTTCAACACGCTCCGGAGTGCGAGATCTAGCTATAGCCTCAAAATCCTCAAAAGGTATAAATGCTAGTTTGCCCTCACGGATCTGCGCAATAGTATCAAAGACTTCAGAGCGATCTAAAGTTTCTTTCTGTAATAATAACTGCGATAAACCAAGCAACTCTTCCTTATGCTCTTTAAGCAGAAGCATAGTTTCTTGATACAAAGTCTGCACTAATTCCTTAACTTCAGCATCAATTCTAGCGGCATACTCTTCACTATAATTCTTAGCAATATAGCTTTGACCAAGATACTCACCACCTTGTCTCTCACCATAAGTAACCATGCCAAGTTCTTTACTCATACCCCACTGAGTAATCATGGATCTAGCTATGCTAGTGCAGCGCTCCATATCATTAGAAGCACCGGTGGTAACATTCTCGCGCCCAAATATCATCTCTTCAGCAGCCCTGCCTGCTAACAGAGTTTTCATTTCACCTTTGAGCTGCTTCTCCGAGATTGAAACCCTATACTCTTCTTCAGTGGACCAAGTAAGTCCAAGTGCCATACCGCGAGGAATAATAGTCACCTTGTGAAACTCATTACTGCAGCCACTATAGATGTTAGCCAGTGTATGCCCGATCTCGTGTATGGCAGTCTGTACCTGATCTTTAGGCTTGATGATTTTACTTTTGCGCTCTGGACCGATAGCAACCTTGTCTATAGCTTCATCAAGATCTATCTTGGTTATATCCTTACGCCCTTCACGCGCCGCCATAATAGCAGCTTCATTAATAAGATTAGACAAATCTGCACCACTAAAACCGGGAGTGCGGCGAGCAAGAGTAAGCAAATCTACATCTTCTGCCACTGGCTTACCACGTGAGTGTACTGAAAGTATCTTCTGTCTGCCACTAAGATCTGGATGCTCAATAATTACCTTGCGATCAAAACGCCCCGGTCTTAGAAGCGCCTTATCAAGCACATCAGGACGGTTAGTCGCAGCAAGAACTATAATACCGCTGTTAGGCTGAAATCCATCCATCTCGACTAGTAATTGGTTGAGTGTTTGTTCACGCTCATCATTACCACCACCAGACATACCACTACGCTGGCGCCCAACTGCATCAATCTCATCAATAAATATAATGCAGGGAGCGTTCTTCTTAGCCTGTTCAAAAAGGTCACGCACACGGCTAGCACCAACACCGACGAACATCTCAACGAAATCAGAACCACTAATACTGAAGAAGGGCACACCAGCCTCTCCGGCAACAGCTTTAGCCAAGAGCGTCTTACCACAACCCGGAGGACCAAAAAGCATAATACCTTTAGGGATTTTTGCGCCCAGCGCCTTATACTTGTCTGCGTTCTTCAAGAAGTCTACTATTTCTTCAAGCTCCTTCTTGCTTTCATCAATACCGGCAACATCATCAAAAGTAATATTGATGTTTTTATCCATCAGCCTAGCTTTGCTTTTACCAAAAGCCATAGGTCCACCACTACCGACTCCGCGCAACAAAAATATAAAAAATCCGAATAACAATAAAGGCACCAAAAAATTAGAAAAGACTCCAGCCCAAAAACCATTATTAGCCTGTGCAATTACATCCACTTCGATACCACGCGCCACTAATTTATCAGCCAGATCTGGGTTTGCCCCTAGTATATTAGCTGGAACACGAGCATAATAGGTCTGCCCATCTTTAGCTATGACCTTGGCCACATCATCACCATTTGTGAGGATGACCTTCTTGGCACTAGTCAAACCCTCTGGAGGCAGTACTCGCTTGATAAACTCACTATAACTAAGCACTGATCGCTGTTTATCTTGCCCTACCAGGCTAATAGCAAAAACAACTAGAAAAAGCACTAGAACTATAAAAGGTAACGTAGAGGGAAGTTTCTTCATCTCAGCTATTAATTGTATAGCAAAAACGTGCCCGACAGCACGTTTTTGCGCTCTCAACTACGAGTGCATAGCAATAATGTGACTTACGTCACATTATTGCGCTTTCCGCACGAGTGCAAAGTCTAAGATCTTGCGCATTTACGACGAACAAGACTAAAGTTGCAGCCCAAATAGCCGATAAAAGCCTATAACTACTGGTCTCGGGGGACTAGGTGTTCCCACCTGTCTAAAAATATTATTTTCCAGCTAGGGTTTCCCCTAATAGTGAATCCTACTTTCTGTCTATATCATCAGAGTGAATTCCCTTCACAGACTTCGGATTTAGACAGGCAAATAGGAGAAACAAATGACACCACACACACAGACAAGACAAGCGGCTATTGCCCTTAGTCCGGTACAGTCCACTGTTCAGATAACAAAAGAATTGAACATGGCTGGCTACCACAAAATCGACAGAGTAGATTACCAAGAGGCACTTATCCAGATGGTGGAAGTAAACAAACCACAAATCGCGATAATCTCTAGCGAACTTCCGGGTCGCAGATCTATAGTCGAAATGATGAATAAGATAGCCGAGCTATCACCATCAACTAAAGTTATCTACATATCTAAAGCAATGGGCAACAAAGAAGACATCGATATCTTCTTAACTAAGAACATGAGTGCTTGGTTGCTTAGCGAAAGATCAGAGCGCACTATGTCATTCGCCATAGAAGCGGCTGAAGCTGGTCAATTATTCATTGACTTCGCCATCAATCAAAATATAAGAGAACAAATTAGCGGCAAGCAATCTCTGCTTACCGACTCTTGCTCAGACTATGCTCACCTAGAGCTACTTACAGAGAGAGAAGCAGAGGTTCTTAAGCTTCTTTGCGAAGGTGCTAACTACAAAACTGTAGCTAAAGCATTATTCATCTCTGAATCAACAGTGAAAACGCATATCAATAACATTTTCACCAAGCTGCAAGTCAATGATAGAACTCAAGCGGTTCTATATGCTCTAAAGCATGACCTAGAAAGTCTAATGACTGCAACAATGAGTTCAAGAGCTTAATAATTGCGATTTTAAGAGTTATAAAATCACACGGTATATTGTGTGCTATCTGTGATTTTTAATTTTGCCGTAGTGAGCCTGTCGAATATACCACGGTAAGACCCTCCCCCACAAAGGGGAGGGTTCTCTTTTTGAAACAGATAATACTTTTTGGATTTTTGTCAACTCAAACCCGTATTACAGCCTTATATAAGCATAATCTTCAGCCAGTTAAGAAAGCCAGAAATCAGTGCATAATATAGGAATAGACCATGTTCGAAAGATTCACGGAAAAAGCCATAAAAGTCATAATGCTAGCCCAAGAGGAAGCTCGCCGGCTGGGACATAATTTCGTCGGTACGGAGCAAATCCTATTAGGGCTGATTGGTGAAGGCACTGGGGTGGCGGCTAAGACCCTGAAATCAATGGGCGTCAACCTTAAAGATGCAAGAGTTGAAGTAGAGAAGATTATTGGACGCGGTTCTGGTTTCGTTGCAGTCGAGATCCCTTTCACTCCGCGCGCCAAGCGCGTGCTTGAACTTAGCTGGGATGAAGCTCGCCAGTTCGGTCACAACTATATAGGTACTGAGCATCTCTTGCTTGGACTTATTCGCGAAGGCGAAGGTGTTGCCGCTCGCGTGCTAGAGAACCTCGGTGTAGATTTAGCGAAAGTTAGACAACACATTATCAGACTCTTAGGTGAGTCGTCTGGTAGCAGTGCTGGTACAGCTGTAGGACCTAGTACTGGTACTAGTTCTAGCGCAAGCGGCTCAAGTTCTAAATCAAGCGCAAGCGGTGGTCGCACCCGCACACCTACTCTTGATGAGTTCGGCACAGATCTTACGCTAGCTGCAGCTGAAGGCAGATTAGACCCTGTAATCGGCAGAGCAGAAGAGATAGAAAGAGTTATTCAAATACTTGGCCGCCGCACTAAGAACAACCCAGTATTAATTGGTGAACCCGGTGTAGGTAAAACAGCAGTGGCTGAAGGACTTGCACAGCGCATAGTATCTAGTGATGTACCTGAAATTCTTGAAGGCAAGAAATTGGTGATGTTAGATCTAGGGTTATTAGTTGCTGGAACTAAGTATAGAGGCGAGTTTGAAGAG
>JAYVUR010000028.1:0-4728 GCA_043787715.1 Candidatus Melainabacteria bacterium | reverse complement strand
ATTCTGTTGATGCTGTGCGTAGAATCGTGAAGATTTATCAGCTACAAGGTTATGATGAATTGAATGGTGGACATTTTAAGGCGATAGAACTGTTTAGCTATGATGCTAAGCAAGCTAGATTTAAGCTGGAGAATAATTCTAAGGACTTTGAAGAGTATCTAAGATCTAAAGGAGTAAACTATGTTTTTGCTAGGTCTTAGTTTGGTTTTACTAGGGTTGCTCGCTCTTTTGTTATTGCTCTATTTAAGCCCGGACATAAGAAGGCAGCATCCTTTACTTAGAACTAATGCTAGATTTTTTGCTTCTCATGAGCTTTTGCTTTTTAGTAATCGCATTAGGTCGTTTTTACTTTCTGCTAAGTTTAGTTTTTTGGATTCCTATCTTGGTAAAAATGCTTTATTAAGATTGGTTTTGCCATCATTGATTATCCTGCTGCTTTCAGTTTGTATTCTAGCTTCTATACTGGTTGGACCTAGCTTGGCTTTGATACTAGGCTTGTTAATTTCAGTGGCTTATATCTCTAGGATAGTTTTGCATATGTATTTGGTGTTTAGAGAGAAGTTGCTAGCGCAGATTGAGCGTATATTGATGAATATTCGTAACAATCTTAGTGCAGGAGTGACTTTGGATTATGCAGTAATTAATGTCGCTGGTAATACTATAGATGAGCCTATAGCTACTGATTTGAGGAATTTCATTGTTGTTGCTGAGACTAATTTCCTTGAGACTTTCCCGACTTGGCTTGATACTTTGCGCCGTAAGTTTCACCTCGAGGCACTGGGTAAATCTTCTCAATTACTGGGGCTTGAGTTGCGTTATACTAACAATCAAGAAGATGCGTTTCTGGATGCAGTTAATGCTGTTCATGATTCTCAGAGCACTAATAAGCAACAGCGTTCTACTCTTAATATCACTTTATTTACTTTGGATTTTATAGTAATTGCTTTTCTTGCAGTACTGTTCTATGTTATCCCGTCGTTTGCGCTTAATGCTGAGCTGAATTGGTGGCAGAGTTCTGAAAGATCTTGGATATTATTTCAGTCTGGTTTGGTAGTTTGGGGTGCTTATTTACTTACCGTGTTATTAGCTTTAAGGAGGCAGGCTTGATCACTATATTATTGCTTGCTATTGCTGCTTTAGCTTTGGTTTTATTGCTTAATCGAGATTATTTAGCTACTGAGCATAGTTTGAGTCGCTTGCCTTTATTGGAGAATAGGGCATGCAGAACAGAGTCTGCGGCTACTATTTTTTTGAGTTTTGGTTTGTGGTTGAAGCGACTGTTACCTCAATCTATAATAGAGGAGCTTGAGCTTGAATATTTATATTTAGGACGCAAGCTTGATCTTTTGCATGAATTGTTGGCGCAAAGCACAGCAGTTTTTCTGGCTTTAATCCTTGCTTATTTAATTAACCATAATAATTACTTCTTGCTTGCTGCTTTTCTTATTCCAGCGTTATTGTTGCTTGAAATTAAGTTTGCTGTTCTGCACTATCAGCGACAATTAGAGCGAGATGCTGCACATTTATTCGCTTGCGCTAAGGTTCTACTGATAAATACTGAAACGCCACTGGTGTCGGCGCTAAGAATTATGCTTAGTACTTGGCCGGACAAGGATTCGGCGACAGCTTATGAGTTGAATAAAATCATAAATAAAATTGATAAGCTTGGACTTAAAGAGGCACTCAGCAATTGGCAGGCTGAATCAGAGAAGTTTAGGGATTTTTTATCGTTTTTACTTTCGGTCTCAGAAGGTGCGAGCAAACGAGCCCTAAGGTTAGCTCTGGATGGACTTATTGAAGAGTTGAGGCAAGAACAGAGACTGAAGCTAGATGAGCGCGCTGAGAATTTACAGCTCTATCTTATGGGTCCAGTGCTAGCCATGCTGCTAGTGATTATGTACCCTATGGCGGCAGCGATTAATTATATGATGCAGAACAGTTTATTAGGAGGAAAGGGACTATGAGAAACAATACAATCGTCGCGTTAATTTTGTGTTTATTTGTGAACACTGTGAAGGCAGAGCCCATTATTAATTTTGCTAATGATGATGCTTTGAAAATCCGTAAAGTGTTTACGGTTGGGCAGGTGGAGATATTAGAGTTCGCCAAGCCCGTATCATTGGCTCATTATGGGGCTAATGAGGAATCGCTTAACTATGTAGAGCTTGATAAGCTTGAGCCTGAGAAAGATGGCTATAGGAAGTTTATAGTTAAAGCTAAGAAGCCCGGTTACGGAGAGATGACTTTTAGATCTGGTACTGATCTTATTAAGATAGAAATAGTGGTGCAAAATGATTATCAATTGCTTGAAAGTCAATTGAATGAACTGTTTGGCATTCATGATGCAAATCTTCCGCCAGAAGATAAGTTGCAAGTGATACCTGCGGTTCACATAGGTAATGTTTCTAGTGAAGCGAGAGTGGACGCGCATATTTATCTTAGAGGACAGGTTGCTAGTCCGAAAGATGGGATGCTGGCAGTAGCTTTTGCAGCTAATGCTGTTGGCGATAAGGGCGTTAAGATTTTTTCTAATCCGGGCGGTCAACTTAGAGCTAAGGATTTGGAGAGCGAACAATCCAAATCTGGTTCGCAGTCAGCTGCACCGACTAGCTCTAATCCAGCTACAGCTAGTTTCGCTGAGATCTACGAAAACACTAATAAGCTAATAGATACTAATAATTTACATAGAGATTTGGTTTTAGCTTCTGATGATGAGAGAGTGATATCGTTTATTCGTATTCGCGAGCCGCAGCGTTTCTCGGTTAGGGTGCGGTTCTTAGAAGTAGATGCTAGGCATCTTGATGAGTTTGCTTCTAGCTTGTTTGCTTCTAATAGTGGTGGTGATGTGCCGGGTGCTATTGGCTCAGACACGCTTGGTATCCCGGATATCAGTAGCACGCCTGGTTTAGTAGGTACTACTCTTAATCAACTTCTTGGTGGCAGCCCAGCTGCTACTGTTGCTGGTGCCGGTAATGCTATTGCTGGGATTTTTAATGTTACGGGTAACTTAAATATTGGTGCGTCCATTAGAGATCTGCTTACCGAAGGAGTGCTCAGGGTGGTTAATGAGTTTACGCTAGTTACTCATTCTGGTGAGCGCATCTCGCTTGGTAAGGGTACTAGGTTCCCATTGCCGCAGATTAATAATACACTTGGTGGTACTCAATTAAGTGTGCAATATATTCCCATAGGGTTTAAGGGTGAGCTTAAGGTTACTGATCTGGAGGATGGCATGATTGATGTGCAGCTGGCCAGCAGGCTTACGGCGGCTGAAGCTTCTAACCTTACTTATATTGAAAATGTTGCTGTGCCGATATTCAAGGAGGAGTTTGTTAATAGTGGCGCGATGCTCAAGAATGGTCAAGAAGTGGTGCTCAATAGCTTTTATACTGAGTTTGAAACTTTGACGAGATCCACAACGCCATGGGGGCGCATATTACCGCTGTTTGGTAAGTCGCGCAAAGCTGAGAAGAAGCGCAGTATGCTTTTTGTCGCACTTAAAGTAGAAGAAGTGGCGCCTAATTCTGGTGGCGCTGATTTTAGTCTGCCGCATATAGATTTTAGTCAGAAGCGTAATATTTATAATAACTATATTGGTGATCTTAAAGTTAATAAACCAGTGCAGCAAGCTGATGGTTTAGATGCTTTGGATATGGGTGAAGCGTTGCCGGGGGTTGAGATCTAATGTTTTGGGCATCATTATTAACTACTGCTGCTGGTTTAGCTTTGATTTGGACTTTCATGTCTCAATCATGGACTAATATCTCTGCTTATATATCAGCTGAGACCAAGAATATCCAAGCCTATCAAAGCCAAGCCAAGTTAGATCAAAATTTATCGGAGTTGCTGCTGTCATGAGTCCTGCTTATATATCATTAGCATTCCTTATAGTGTTTATCCCTTTGATCACTATTAGTCACTTGATGCCTGTCCTGAATTTGCATTTGATTAGTGATAGAGATGCGCTATTGCGGCAGAAGCTTGCTCAGAGTTTGCGCTTGGGGACTGTAACTGCTGTTGATTTGATGCAATTAAAAGTGCCCGGTGTTAATTTACAATCAGTGCAAATTGCTAGTGATGGTGAGTATATAGTGGCGGACCTTGTTTATAACTATTCGAATTTGCTTAGTACTAAGTATTTTCAGCAAGCAACTGCAAGTAAAAGCAAGAGTATCAAGGTGGTCACAGTGAGGCAAGATTAATTATGAGTATTATGCCAATAGCGATAGTAGTAGAAGATCAGCCGGTGATTTGGGATTATGCGGGTCATTGTTTGAAGAATTATTGTCATGTCGTCGAGTTTTGTACGAATATAGCTGAGGCTGAAGAAGCATTCTTCAAATACAGGCCAGATCTGGTTTGGCTAGATTGCTATTTGGGTGAAGTTTCTGATGCTAGTAATGGACCTAAGAACAGTGGAATAGCTTTTGCCACTTGGATTAAATGCCACAGACCGCAAACCAAGATATTTTTGTTTACTGCTTCTAGCGATCCTACTATTCTCAAATCTGCTTATGATATCGGTATAGAAGGTATCGCTCTTGGTGGTAAGTTTATTAGAGATAGGCATATTATTCTGGAAGCTATTCGTAAGGTTCTTGATGGTAAGCAGTGGGTGAGTCCTAATCTGGTTGAAGGCTATGAGCTTGGTGATCTGTCACGAGTGACGGTGTTTGAGTTCGCGGTGTTTTGTTCTATGCTGCTGGGTAAATCTACTGGGCAAATAGC
>JAYVUR010000027.1:0-4629 GCA_043787715.1 Candidatus Melainabacteria bacterium | reverse complement strand
ACTTGCAGTTATATATGCCATAGCTCCATTCGTTACTGATAACTTGCTTTATTTTTCTAAGATATTTGCTTTTATACTTGCGATAGTTACTTGTTATTATGCTTATTTGTTTTTCTTATCCTTAAGTAAGGATAATTATTACGCTACTGCTTTTGCGATACTGATGGCTACGACCTTGTGGTGTACTGATCACCTTACGGTAGTGCACGCAAGATCTTTTATTTGGTTGATATTATTTGCCTATATTTATTATAAAAATCAGGCTAAATTGTTATACTGTGCTGCGATTTGTTTTATTGCACTATTGATTAGCCCGATTGCTTTTTTACTATGTATGGGTATGGAAGCTTTTGGATTGTTATTGCAATCACCTAAGCTATTGATAGATTTTAAAAATACTCAAGTAAGAGGATTGTATCTCAACAGTTTAGCAGCCTTATTACTTTATAAAGTATTTGTGCCTGAGTCCAAGGCTTCTGGGGTACTGGGTTTTGCTTATCAACCATTTTCAAAAGCTGAGCTTATGTCTTTGCCTGAGTTTTTGCCGGGTGGTAGACATCCGTTGTTCGGTTCTAAATTAACAGATGGTACTTGGTGGGCTAATGAGCATTGGGGTTTGGGCATTGGTTTCCTTAAGATTAGTGCTCTATTGCCAATATCTTTGGTTTTTATATCTTTGTTTTGCTTTTTATCACGCAAGAAGCTCCGAGGAATATTGACTAAAAGCTTTTTTACTTCTGCACCAATGTTATTACTTTATTCTTCCACTACTTTGTTTTTTGCAGCCCAATTCTTATTTCCAACTCTGTATTATCCGAGCAGATATATCGGGATAAGTTCCATTATTCTTTCCCTGGTTTCTATATTGGTGATAGTTAAATCACTCTTGGATAGAGAGACTGCTATCCCCTTTCACTACCGTAATGCAGCTAAGTTATTAGTATTGCTATTGATAGCTAGCTGTTTTTATAGTTACTATCATAAGCATTATTTCACTCGCTATGTGCAGATCTCTGCCGCGGTAAATGAAGTGGTAGCTAAATTGCCTAAGGATGTATTGATAGCAGCTCACCCACTGTTACCAGATCTTAGTCTTATTCCGGTAATTGCTAAGCGCAGTGTTTTTATGGATTATGAGCATGCATACCCTTCACTTAATAAACCAGTGCTTGAAGAGATTCGACGTAGAAACTTAGAAGCTATTTCTCTTACTTATGCCGGTAGTGCTGAAGAGGCTGCATCCATAATGAAGTCTAATGGTATTAGTCACTTTATGGCGCATAAGATTTTTTACGATGCTAGTTATACTAGCCGGCCTAGCTATGTACAGCCTTATATCCCTCATCTTGTCCAAGTGATAGAGAGGAATAAGGGACATTATTTCTTTAATGAGCAACTAGAGAAAGGCAATACGAATTATATGATTATTAGTCTAGATGAAATAGAGAAGTAGCAGCCCACTCTTGGTATGAGTGCCAAATCTAAGATGCAATTAATCATATAATAAAATCTATGTGCGGTATCGCGGGCTTCTCCACTTTTAAGACTGAGCCAAACAACAAACTAGATATCATTGGTCGTATGTGTGATGCCATCGCATTAAGGGGCCCTGACGAGTGGGCTACTTGGGCTGACGGGCAGATGGTGTTTGGGCATAGACGCCTAAGTATAGTGGGGCTTAGTGATGGTAAGCAGCCAATGTCCCTTGCCGATCGCTATACTATTACATTTAATGGTGAGATTTATAATTTTAGGGATTTGCGTAAGGAGCTGGAGGCTGATGGTGTTGAGCTTAAGACAAGCTCTGATACTGAGGTTATTTTGCATTTTTTTGCTAAGTATGGGACTGAATGCTTTAGCTACTTTAATGGCATGTTTGCTCTTGCCATCTGGGATGCTCAAGAGCAGAAGCTCATACTGGCTAGAGATAGGATGGGCAAGAAGCCACTCTTCTATTATTACAAGAATAATGAGATTATTTTTGCTTCAGAACTAAAAGCCTTGGTTCAGCATCCGTATTTCACTAAAACCGTTTGTCATAAAGGCTTGGATAGGTTTCTTACTTATGAGTATATTCCTACGCCACATACTATATTTGAGAATACTTACAAGCTTGAAGCTGCTCAGTTTATGGTTTTGAACTCTAGTGGTTTCAGGACGGATTTTTATTGGTCTTATCCAAGTGTTGATTCTTTTAGTATGGATAACTTAGATGAGAATCAAGTCATTTGTGATATTGAGGATATTCTTTCTGATGCTATTAAACTAAGACTGCAAGCTGACGTGCCTGTTGGAATCTTTCTTAGTGGTGGTATTGATTCAAGTCTGATTACAGCGCTTGCTTCTAAGAACAATAATTCTGGTCATAAGCTTAAGACTTTTTCTATTTATTTCAATGAGAAATCTTACGATGAATCGCAGCATATAGAAACCATTACTAAGCGTTTTGATGTTGAGCATCATGCTGAAGTTGTTAGTTCTAGGGATATGTTGGGGTTATTTCCTAAGCTTGGGGCCATTATGGATGAGCCGATGGCGGATGCTAGCCTTATACCGACTTATTTTCTCTCGAAAATAGCTGCTGCTGAGGTTAAGACTGTACTTAGCGGTGATGGTGCTGATGAGCTCTTCGCTGGCTATCCCACTTATATAGCTAATAAGCTGATTAATATCTATAACATTATTCCTTATAATATTCGCGATAGTATAACTAGAACGGTTAGAGATTCTAAGACTTCTTTATTGCCGGTATCGTTTAAGAATATGAGCTTAGACCATTTACTTAAGCAGTTCTTCAGAGGTGCTGGCATAGCTGGTGAGATTCGTTTTTTCAAGTGGATGGGTGGACTATTAGAGTCTGAGAAAAGTTCTATTTATAATGAGAGTTTTGCTGCAAGTCTAAGAGCTAATTTGCCTTATGAAGATCTCAGTAGATATTTGTCGCGAGTGAATATTTATTCTGAGCTTGATAGGCTCTTGTATCTTTCTCAGAAACTATATCTTATGGACGATATATTGGTGAAAGTAGATAGAGCTAGTATGATGAACTCGCTTGAGGTTAGAGTACCGTTCTTAGATTATCGTTTGGTAGAGTATGCTGCGGGCTTGCCTGATAGATTCAAGCTTAATGGCTTTAAGACTAAGTACATTCTTAAGAAACTTGCCCTTAAGCATTTACCTAAGTCTATAGTCCAAAGACCTAAGAAGGGTTTTGGTATTCCGATCTCGACATGGCTTAACACGGATCTGAGAGCACCAATGCTTGAATTATTAGGTGAATCTAGGCTTAAGAATCAGGGTATCTTTGAATATGCTGGAGTTAAAGAGTTGATAGATGGTCATTTTGATAAGAAGATGAATAATCGCAAACAGCTTTGGACTTTAGTTTGCTTCCAGCTTTGGGCTGATGAGTTTATGCGATGACCAATGTTATTAAATTTATTATTGGTTTTGCTTTGCTTGGAATATTAATCTCCAATTCTAAGTTTAATGAGATTTTTGAAGTGTTCAAGCATATCAATACAGGGCTTTGTGCTTTAAGCTTACCTTTGTATATTTTTAATACCTACAGCTCTTCTTATCGTTGGTGGCTATTAATTCCCGAGTCTAATTATTTTATGCTACTTAGATCCAATTTTATGCTTGCTTACTATATGGTTTTTGTGCCGGGGCAGCTTGTCTCTGAAGGTATCAAAGGCGCAAGGCTAGTGGCTGCTGGACATAAGGCTCATAGTATTTTTAGTTCTATTTTTATTGATAAGCTAGTTGCTTTTATAGCACTGATGCTAATTGGCTTAACTGGGCTATTAACTACTCAGCATCACAGCCTTGCTATTAATTCACTAATTACGGTGCTGGGGTTGATACTGGCTTTATTATTGCTGATACTTATATTTGGCTCTAAGACTTTTTTTATTCTTGAATGGCTTGGTCACCTGCCTTTGATGGCTTCTATCCCTGCAATTAATAAATCACTTGTCGTTATTGAAGAATATTTTGCAGAATATTCTATGATTCTTAAACAGCGTAGAACTAATGTTATTAAGGCTTTACTGGTGAGTTTGGTTTTTCAAGGCTCTTGTATTTTAATTAATTATGTTATTGGACTTAGTCTTGGCATTCATATTAGTTTTCTTGACTGGGCTTGGATTACTGCTATTCTTGCAGTGGTATTACTCTTACCTATTTCTATTGGTGGCATAGGGGTTCGCGAAGGCGGGCTAGCAGCTATGTTTGGGCTTATGCATTTGCCAGTGGAGCAGGCCTTGAGTTTTTCTTTTGCTATTTATGCTTTTACTTTTGTTAGTGCTTTAATTGGCTACTTAGTTGATCTCTGCTTTGGCTTGCAAGCTAGGGGTGATTAATAGCACTGCGTGGGATTGCTTGAGCTCTCATCCATAGAGCTATTATAGGTTTTTCTTTGGCATATAGTGCTTTTATTTTAGTGCTTGGTTTATCAAGTTCTAATCTGCTATTTGCGATAATAAGGTTTTTGTCTGGATCTGGAATAGCTCTATAGCTATTGCCCTGTTGATAGGCTAGTACCCATAGATATTCTTGAACAGGTTCTTTGGTCTTGAGTAAGTCACCACTTGGTTTGCGGAATCTGTAGAAGTGGTAGCCGGGATG
>JAYVUR010000026.1:0-12591 GCA_043787715.1 Candidatus Melainabacteria bacterium | reverse complement strand
AATCTCATTAGAGGTGAGAAAGTCATGTTGGACTTAGATCTTGCTGAGATGTATCAAATTGAAATTAGAAAACTGAGACAGGCAACCAAACGTAATTTGGAGCGCTTTCCTCAAGATTTTATGTTTCAGTTAACGAAAGAGGAGTATCAATCATTACAAAGCAATATTCTTCTGAAGCGAGGACAGCACACTAAACATTTACCTTTTGTCTTCACCGAGCAAGGCGTAGCGATGCTCTCTAGTGTGTTACATAGTGATAGAGCAATTCAAGTGAATATCGCTATCATGCGTTCCTTCGTGCAGATGCGTCGCTTCATTGAGGACAACAAACATCTACTCACTAAAGTGCAAGAATTAGAAAATACTATGGAGGCGCGTTTCGCCGAACAAGACGATAAAACACGTAGTATTTTGGATGCAATTAAGCAGCTTATCCTAGAAGACTCTAAACCTAAGCGACCAGTGGGTTTTCAGACAGAGTAATCCTAGAGACTCAGAAATACTTTAATCCCCTGCTCTTGTTTAGCTTGCTCTATAGTTGAACCGAGCTTTTCAAGACTACTGCGATGGGTGATTAGTTGACTTACTTGGATTGTATTGTGTTCTAAGAGTTCTAGGCTTTCGCGCAGATCTTCAAGATTAGGTGAGTAACTACTGGTGATAGTAAGTTCGCGGTAATAAATATCGTTATTATCGAACTTAGCTTCTTGTTTGGTGCTAGAGAAAACTACTATAGTAGCTCCATCAGCGGCTGCTTCTATTGCAGTGTTAATGCTAGCTGCTGAGCCAGCTGCTAAGAAAATATAATTATAAGTTGTGTTCGGACTAGAGCTGTTTACCGATGCCTGTGGTTGAGTTCGCAAGTCCGTGACGTCGGTCACGTTTTTGCTATTCTCGCAATGACGAATGATGCGATTGAACCCAAGTGCTTGAGCTAGCTCTAGCCTAGCTTCTAGCATATCCATGCCAGTAACTTCAGCTCCACTAAGACTAGCGAGCTGACCGAGTATAAGTCCTATAGAACCCAGACCGATAACTAATACTCGCGCTTTGCCTTGATGTTCATTAAGCTTAGATCTTTTGATGGCTTTAATGCAGCAGGCGACAGGCTCAGTGAAACTAGCCACTTCATCACTCATGCCCGCTGGAATCTTCAAAATAGTGTGAGCAAGATGTCCTTCACTAAGTTCTGTGTATTCACAAAAAGCTCCGGGATTAAAATTACTATTTTTAAATTGTTTGCAGAGACTTTCTTGTTTGTTCAGGCAATAATTACAAGTATTACAAGGGACATGATGCGAACTGACTATACGATCACCTACTCTCAAGTTATAGCGCTGCGACATCTCAGGGGAGATCTCGCTAATTACTCCTACCATCTCATGTCCAAGCACAGTATTTTTAGTAACGAGTGCTCGATCTAACTTAAGCAAATCAGAGCCGCAGATTCCGCAGCCAGTTACTTGCACTATAGCGTTGTTATTCTTCAACTCAGGCTTATCAATCTGTACCAAGCTTAGAAGGCCTTTGGCATCAGGGTCATAGACAGCCGCTTGCATTAGTTTAGTGCTGAGTTGGGGCATTGCTGTAATTCTAGCAGTTTGTAATTGTGAGTTTGAAAAGCGAAGCAATCCATTACACAGTTGCATTCGGAGCAGCGCTATAACAAAGCTGCCCAGCGATATAAGTTTCTACAGGCACGCAAAGCTCAGTATCAAACAATAGTTCAAGAGGATCAACAGCACCAAGGTCTATATCATTGTGTCTCACTTCAAACACTGTATAGTCAGCGGCTTTGCCTATTGCTAAATCACCAATATTCTTATTGAGGATTTTAGCCGGTTTAGTAGTTAATAATTCTAGTTTCTCTACTGCATTTAGATTTTTAAGTTCATTTACTTCGCGGCGCAGATCCCAATCGTAATTAGAAGCAAGGCTATCCGTGCCGATACCATAAGCCGACTGCCACTTGTCAATATGCGCGCGTGGATTGTGCAAGTAAGCATTACTACGCGGACAAGTTACCAAGTTCACACCTAATGAGGCAAGCACACGGAGGTCTTTATCACTAGCACAGCAGAGATGAGTTAGTAGCAAGCAAGGATCTAATAAATTATTTTCGGCTAGCATGGCTACTGAACTTTCATAAGGCTGCCAGTGTTTAAGTTTAGGCTCTAGAGTATTAATCTGCTGCCAGAACTCAAGCGCAGAGTTGGCGAGCTTTGAGTCTTTATCGCGGAACCACTCTTCTTCGATTTCGCTTTCGGCGGCGTGGGAAAGTAGCAAGGGAATAACATGTTGTGTCATCGTTAGCCGCGAAGCGGCGTAGCGATCCCCCTGCTGAGGGGATCCTTCGCTGCGCTCAGGATGACGAATGTTGCGAGTCCAGTCCAACAAGAGCTTCCACAATTTCACGCTCACATCATAAGTTGCATGCGGAGAGAAGCATAATTCAATACGATCATTACAGCGCGCAGCTAATTTATTTAGCTCCTCGACTTTGCGCGCAAAAATCTCATTTGCTAGAGCAGGATCAGAACCAAAAACTTCTATACCAATAATTCCGCGCAAACCTGTTTGCTTATACGCTTCTATGCTTTGTGCAGGACTGCTACTGTTATCGACAAGGCAAGTAGTACCACTAGCAATGGCCGCGCGCGCATTACTAATGTGTTGTGGCAGTAAACAACTTTTCTCAGCTTTAAACTGCTCAGCAGTCAGATCAGCTAACCAATCAAATAAATTGTTTGCAGAGGCTTTAGAATATGTATATGCAAGATGTGCATGTAGATTAATAAAACCGGGTGCGATAATACGCGAGAAGCTATATCCCTCATTAGGACTAGCTTCTGGAGTTATGTAATTACCTATTAGCCCTTGAGAAGCCTCTATGTCAAGGTTTTTAAAGACCTCATAGGGGTTTTTAACTAGAGCATGTTGGGTATATAGTCCTTGTGACATATTTGGAGAACTGCTGCGGATGTTAAGGCTTGAAATCAACGATTCTAACAATGATGCATTAGAGATTCGCGTCTCGGGCCAACTTGTTTACAGTGAAGCAGAACAGTTCAAAGAAACTATTTTACCTTACTTGAAGGAGCAATCGCGCGTAAAAGTTGATTGTTCTAATTTGAGTTTTCTTGATAGTGCTGGTATGGGTGCTTTTGTTAGACTCTGGAAGGAGTGCAAAATCATAGGTGCTGAGCTTGAATTCAATAATGTACTTGAAGATGTCAAGAGTTTATTACGCATAGCAAGATTACATCAGCTTACCAAGATCACTTCCAAAACTGCTTAATTGTGCAAGAGAGTAAATCTAAAACAGAAGCGCAAAAAATTAAAGAACTCGAGGCTAAAGTTAAAGAGCTAGAGACTAAGCTTGCTGAGGAGCGCAGTTCTAATGATGAGAAAGCTACCATCATGAAGCAAACTATTGCTGAAACTGAGGAGCTGGCATCTAACTTGCAAAACACCACTCTTGCTTTGGTGCAAGAAAGACAGATCGCACTGGCTAAAGCTGAGAAAGAGAAGTTACTCAATCGTTGGATAGAGCGTATCAATAGTTCTTTTGATCTTGAAGGTACTCTTGCTGCTTCGACTTTTGAGATGGGACAGTATCTCAAAGCTAGTCGTTGTGGAATTATACTGCTTGATGCTCAAGGGCTGACGGTAAGTGAGTTCTGTCAGAAAAACTATCGTCGTGATCAAGAAGAACTCAAACAAGCCAAGCAAATATTACGCAAGAACCACTATATTCAAAAAGTCATAGAGTCTAAATTGATGCTACAAGAACATGTTGGTGAGCAGCAGGATATATTTACTCAGGGTGTGAGTTCTGTCTTAATGGTGCCGCTGATGCTGCACGAACAAGTGATGGGGATATTATATTTGCAGCAATGTGGGCGCGAGCGGGTTTGGAATGAGCGTGAGGTGGATCTACTAGTTGCTACTTCAGTACCACTGACTACCGCTATCGAAAAGGCTAGGCTATACAAGAAGACTAAAGAGCGTCAAGATCATGCTGAATTGTTTAGCCGGCTCACCACTCAAATACGCGGCAGTCTTAATCTCGAGGAGATACTGGCGCGCACAGTCAATGAGCTGGGTATAGCGCTTAATGCCTCAAGATGTTTTCTGTTTTTTGATGGACATGTAAGCGAGGAGTATTGCCGTAATGGTATTGCTAGTATTGCAAGTGATGCTCAGAGTCTTATTCTGGACAAGCTTAGTGTAGATAAAGGGCAGACCATAGTTGTTAATGACATAACGGCAGTATTTACTAAGTTAACGAAAGACGAGCAACAAAACTTGCGTAAGACGGGTGCGATCTCAGCTTTAGCAACACCACTGTATTTTCAAAACATATTACAAGGCTGGATAGTCCTGCATAGTCTTGAGGAGCGTCAGTGGACTGATGATGAAATTAAATTCGTCGAATCGGTGGCTAGTCAAGTGATAGTGGCGATGACCCAATCGAAGATGTACGAGAAGCTGGATTCATACCAAGAGAAGCTTTCACGTGAACTTAAGCAGGCAGCTAGGGTGCAGACTTCGCTGATAGGCGGCGATGTCTTTGATGCTGAGCTTGAAACCTCAGTCTTCTATAAAGCACATAGTAATGTTTCTGGCGATTTTTATTCGGTGGCTGAACTATCACCGCATCATATCGGAGTCTTGATCGGTGACGTCTCAGGCAAGGGTCCAGCAGCAGCTTTGCTCACAGGATATCTATTGGGTGAATTTAATTCAGTAGTGCGCAACTCTTCACTAGCTTGGTATCCAGACAAGATGATTAATTTTCTTTGCCGTTCTATTCTCTATCAGAATGAGAGTTCGGATTTCTACGCAACTGCTTGGTATGGTATTTTCGATATTAGCAACCAAGAAGTTCGCTATTCTAATGGTGGTCATCTCAATCCATATTTTATTGATGCTAAGACTGGCTTAGTGACCCTGCTTGATGAAAATAAGGATGCTGGTGTGCCACTGGGACTACTGGATCCTAAAGAACTTGAAGAATATTATGAATGCCGTACAGTAAGCCTTAAGCAGGGCGATAAGATGCTGCTCTTCACAGATGGCATTATGGATCAGAAGATGCCCGGTGGTGATTTCGTGCCCAAGGATTGGGTGCGGAAATCTCTAGAGCAACTTAAAACCAGAGAAGTAAAAGAAATTACTTATGAGCTTAATGAGTATCTTAATGAGATGAGTGGTGTCGCGCCGCTAACTGACGATAGGCTGATGATTTGTATTGAGCAGAAACATCATTCGATACAAGAAATAGAAATTCAGAATAATGATATTTGTAATGCATATATAGCGAGGATAGTGCAAGAGTGTATGGCTGCTGGCATGCCTAATGAGCGCGCTCTTAGTTTGCGTCTTGGACTTACTGAAGCGCTTACTAATGCGGTGCGTTATGGTCTTGAGAAGAATCCCTACGGTACAGTTAGGCTGGGCTATATGGTCTCGACTACTGGTTTCAAGATTTCTATTCTTGATCCGGGTCCGGGTTTTAATTGGCAAGTTTATAGCAATACCTTCATTGATGAAGTGCGTTTCGAGGATGAGGGCGGGCGTGGTATTCCACTATTGCGTGAAATTTTTGATAAGGTTACTTGGAATCCGTTTGGTAATCATGTTGGCTTATTCTACTATTGGTAGTTTTGCTACACTACTAAAGAGTGGCTGCTAATAACAACCAACGAATAACCATACTCGGCTACGCCAAAAGCACTAAGGCGGCTATTGATTATCTATTAGCCAAGAATTATCAAATTAAAGTTATCGAATCTAAATCTCGTGATAGTTATGACCTAGCAGAATTAGAGAAGCAAGGTGTTAACTTTGAGTTTGCTGGGCAGAGTTTCGATTTTACTAATACTAATCTTGTGCTTACTAGCCCCGGTATCCCCCAATCAGCTCCAGTGATGCAGGCCCTCAGAGCAGCACAAGCTAAGAATCCTAAGCTGGAGCTGATTACTGATTTTGATTTATTCACTGATGCTGTGGGTTCTAACTATATTGCTGTAACTGGCACCAATGGTAAAACCACCACTACTAGCTTATTAGCGCATCTAATTGGAACTGAGCCATTAGGTAATATTGGTAAACCTTTTATGGAATATCAAGACGCGCCTAGTGATAGACCATATGTAATCGAGATTAGTTCTTTTCAACTCTTCTATTCTCAGCTCAAGCATGCGCCGCGTGCCGCTATCTATCTTAATTTCACTCCAGATCATATGGACTGGCATAAAGATCTAGATGAGTATAAGCAAGCTAAGGCTAAGTTATTTACGAATTGCCCCGTGGCGATACTTAATTATGATGATGCGGTGACTAGAGAGTTGGGGCTTAAGAACCGCTCTATGACTAGGTTCTTTTCGACTCAGAACCAAGACGCAGATGCTTTTTTTCAGGATAATATATTATTTTTGCGCAAGGATAATAATGTTATCCCTCTTATTAAAACTAGCGAATTGCAAATAGTAGGTGAGCATAATTATTCTAATGCTTTGGCTGCAATACTAGCTGCTGATGCTGCAGGCATTAGTCTTGAAAATATCCAAACTCAACTTAAATCATTTAGTCCAGTGCCACATCGCATGGAATATGTTGCAACTATCAAGAATAAGGATTTTTACAATGATAGTAAGGCGACTAATCCGGAGTCTGCCGAAAAAGCACTTAAGGCTTTTCCTCAGTGTATAGCTATAGTCGGTGGCAAAAATAAAAAACTTGATATGTCGCTGATGCTTGATGTACTTATAGAACGAGCAGAGGAAGTCATATGTATAGGGGAACTAGCTTTAGAGCTGGCTCAAGGTTTGCGTCAGCGCAATTATAATAAAGTACAAATAGCTACTAGTCTTGAAAATGCGGTGGAGCGTGCGCTCAAGTCTAAACAGGCACTACCAGTAGTCTTCACGCCGGGAACCTCAAGTTTCGATATGTTTCTTAACTATGAAGATAGAGGCGATAAGTTCAAAGCCATAGTGCAGAAACTTGCTGTATCATAAATCTAGGTGATCAAAGTACCTCAAGAAGACCGTTTTTTTTTGCAAGTCAGTTTAGCGCTGGTTTTTATTGGTTTTGCTTTTGTTGCTAGTGCTTCAGCTTTTGAGTCTATGCGTTATTCTGGTAGCCCTTGGTCTATGATCATTAAGCAAGGTGCTGTTGTTTGTGTTGCTATTCCTATAATGTTCGGTTTTAGTACTTTGCATTATCGCTGGTACCGGACTAAATTAGTTTGGTATATTATTGCGGCAGTGATGTTATTGCTGGCACTGACCGCTATTCCTGGTATTGGAGTTGTTACTGGTGGTTCGCGTCGTTGGATATCGATGGGGTTTTTTCAGTTACAGCCTTCTGAATTTGCTAAGCTAGCCTCGGTAATGCTTATAGCTAAAGCCTTCTATGAACACAAGAATCGAATCTTAGCTATAGCTTTAGTGGGCTTATGTTCTGCTTTTGTTTTAAAGCAACCAGATTTGGGTACTACTATTATTATTGCTAGTAGCGTACCTGTTATCGCTTATGCTGCCGGTTTTAATTTATTTGCCTTTCTTGCTGTTATTGTTGGGGTTTTGTGGGTTGGTATTAAACATGTGATGGGTACTCCCTATCAAATGCAGCGTATTCAGTTTTGGCTTGACCCTTATTCTGATCCGCTGGGATCAGGTTATAATCTAATCCAATCACAACATGCTATTGGTGCAGGAGGCTTATGGGGACAGGGTTATGGTGCTTCTTTGCAGAAGCTTGGTACTTTGCCTATTCCACATGCAGATTTTATTTTTTCGGTAATTTGCGAGGAGATCGGTTTTCTTGGTGTTGCGGTATTAATAGTACTGTTCATTACTTGGATACTTAGAGGTGTGGATATTTGTTCTTCGGTGCCTGATGAGTTTGCTAGATTGTTGGGTTTCGGTATTATTGGTACTACTGCTATTCAAACCATCATTAATATGTGTGTTGCTACTGGCTTGTTTCCTGTTACTGGAATGACTTTGCCGTTTATTAGTTCTGGTGGTAGTAGCTTGCTTACTATGTGCGTGGCGACAGGGATAATTCTCAATCTATCTCGCTTTGCAGACTTGAAATATTAGCTACTTAGATCCGCCTGCTTCTGCATCGCAAAAGATATATTGCCAGACGAGCAGAGCTCATCACCGACTTTACAGACGAAATCAAACTTGCCAAACGGATATCTAAACTTAGTAACCTGCACTTCTATGTCTAAGCGATCACCGGGTACCACCATGCGGCGGAATTTAATAGTATCCATGCCAGTGAAGACACCAAGATAACCTTTTGAGTATTCTGGTGCAGCAAGGACAACCATGCAAGCCAATTGCGCTGCAGCTTCTACTTGTAAGACTCCCGGCATTATAGGTAAACCTGGGAAGTGACCTTGGAATTGTGGTTCGTTAGCACTGATATTTTTAAAGCCGCTAGCGGTTTGCATTGGTACTAGAGAATTGATTCTATCTACCATTAAGAATGGATAACGATGCGGTAATATTTTTTCTATATATTGGACATTAAGGTTAGTTAGTGCTTCATTATTAGTCATAGTATCCTCCATATCTTATACGATTATAGGTTCATTAGATTTCTCAAGCTCAAAAGCTTTGTGAATAGCTTGTACTGCTTTATGAGCGTCTTTCCTACTAACCATACAGCTAATCTTGATCTCACTAGTAGAGATCATTTGGATGTTGACACCAGCGTCAGCTAGCGCCTTAAACATATTAGAAGCAACACCCGGTTTATTCAGCATGCCCGCTCCTACCACTGATACCTTGGCTATATCTTCGTCAACTACTACTTCCTTGGCTTTAAGTTCGGGTAGCATTTCTTTGGAGACGGTTTCAGCATTTTTTAGGCTGTCCCTCGCTACTGTAAAAGCGATCTCATTAAGATTATTCTGCGCGACGGATTGGATAATCATATCGACACTGATACCGCGATTAGCTAGAGTCAAGAATATTTTGGCTGCTATACCCGGTACATCAGGTACGCCTAATATAGCGACTTTAGCTTGCTTATCATCAAGTGCTACTCCTGTTACCGCTTGAGTTAATTCCATATCCTCTATCCTTTTAAGATTTATTACTTGCGTGCCTCTGTGCTTACCTTCGAAGTCTTGAGCCTCATCATAACAGCCCTTGAAGCTACTTAGCACTCTTAGATCGACGTTGTATTTTTTCGCTAATTCTACTGATCTAAGATGTAAGACTTTTGCACCGAGACCAGCTAGCTCTAACATTTCTTCATAACTAATATAATCTAGCTTGCGCGCTTCTGGAACTATGCGGGGATCAGTGGTGTAAACTCCATCGACATCAGTGTAGATATCACAGCGCAAAGCATCTAATGCGGCAGCAAGTGCTACGGCAGAAGTGTCAGAGCCACCACGTCCTAAGGTTGTTACTTCACCATCTTCGGTGCAGCCTTGAAAACCAGCCACCACTACAATCTCACCTTGATTAAGATGTTTTATTAATCTGTCAGTTTTAATTTCAGCGATACGAGCCCTATTGTGTTCGCTTTCAGTAATAAAGCCAGCTTGCCAACCAGCCATAGATACAGCTGGATGACCGAGTGCTTGCATCGTCATAGCAGTAAGTGAAGCAGTTACTAGTTCACCAGTCGCAAGTAACATATCAAGCTCACGACCCTCGGGTTGATCTGAGAGTTCAGTAGCTAATCGAATAAGAGAATCAGTAGTTTTGCCCATAGCTGAAACTACGACTACAACATTATGTTTCTCAGCTTCTTTGATAGCTATACCGCTTATACGTCTAATACATTCAGGGTCAGCTACTGAGCTGCCACCGAATTTTAGAACTAGAGTATTTTTTTTGAGCATTTTTAATTGTCATCCTGAGCGTAGTGAAGGATCTCCTAAGCAACGATTATACAATTACACTTAAAGCGCAGAAACGTGACGTAAGTCACCTTTCTGCTATCCCTCGTGAAACGAAGGATCTCTGACTGATGAAGATTATATCAACATGGTGATATAATTTCGGTGAGTGCAGGCTAACCCATCCATACGAGCCTTATACAAAGTTTTAGGATTTATTATCGGAAGACAGATACGTAACCGTATCTATTATGACCAGCATCTGGAGCCAGATCAGGCTAAGCGTATAGCTATGGCAGATCAGGTTATTGCGGCTATTACAAAATTACGAAAAGAACTGGCAGGCATTAAGGATTTTGAGCGGATACGCAAAATTCTTGAAGATGAATTAAGCCCAGCTCAGCTAGCTTGGATGCTCGAAGCATATTTTCTTTTGAATCAATCAAGCACAGCTAGTGCTGAAATAGTCTCAGAATCTTCAGCTCAATCTGATAAAGAATTTGCTAGAGAATTGCTAGCTGTCCTTGAGAGGGAACAACTTGATGAAACGGAAGTGCGCGAATTATTAGGGCATGATTTCTCGGCTAGTCTAGTGCTTACTGCGCATCCGACAGCAGGTATACAGCCAGATTATATGAATCATATTAATACTATGATTGCGACTTTAGAACGTATTCCGAATAAAGCAGATGTCTGTGGTTTTTTTGATTTAGCTTCAGCGCTTGCACAAGAGATTAAAGAAGGATTGGATCTTTCGGTTAGTCACATGGTGCGCGCCAAACCCTATAATGAAGCGAGTTTGACTGCTGTTGATGAGTCAAGTAATTTTCTTACCAGCATCGCGAAGTCGGCAACTATTATTCCTGCTAAGCTAGCGGCATTAGAAGCTGAGTTGAAACAGAGCTACAAATCAGATTTTAGATTGAGTAAGGATTTTTTCAAGGTACATAGCTGGGTTGCTAGGGATATAGATGGTAATCCTACTGTTACTGAGAAGTTACACCTACAAGCCTTAATGCAAGAGCGTGAAACTATATTAGTTAGTTACAGAACTGATGTGCAGAATCTTTGGCAGAATCTTAGTGACGACTTCTCTACTTATCCAGACGTGCCAACCAAGACTTTCTTCAGTTCTGCAGAGTTTAAGCAAGAATATCTCAATATTATCGAGCAACATCCTGAGATAACTAATAAACATCAGGCTTATAGGGTTGTACTCGAACATAGAGTAATTAAGCCATTAGATAAGGCAATAGAAGAGCTGCGTTATGAAGGTAAGTTCGCTGAATTTGAGGTGCAAACCCAATTGCTGAGCCCACTTGAACTAATTAGAGCTAATAAAGAAGGTGTTAATACTCAAGAGATTGATTTTCTTATTAAGAAAGTGCAGATTTTTGGTAATTTCGGCTCTAAGGGTCATACCCGCCAAGGTGCGAATATTCTGGCTGAGTTGATGACTGTGTTTACTGGCTTAGCAGCGCAGCATAACGAAGATATTAAAACCGAATTCATTTTGCATAACAATGTTGTTAATGATTATGTCAGCTCAGCTAGAGAAACTATTAAGCAAGGATCTTCTAAGAATGCTCAACGTATAGCTCAAACACTAGATTTAATTGCTCTTGCTCGTTATGGTGGGGTCGAGAGACAAATTATTAGTATGAATGAAGGATTTGAGGATATGCTCAATACCTTGGTCATAGCTAAATGTATGGGCTTGTTTATTCCTGCGCGTGCAAGTTTTTTGCCGCAGTCTATGCTTGAAATAGTTCCGCTTACTGAACGTATTGCAGATCTGCGCAAATCTTATCAGTGTACTATTGATGCCTTGATGAATCCCGCTTGGCGTGAGTATCTTATTGCTCAACAGGGACGTTTCGTGAAGATGCGCGGACCTTCTGATAGCGGCAAGCAAAACGGTTTTATTGCGGCACAGTGGGAGATGTTCAAATCTAAACTACAAGACTCACTAGTAATAGAGATATTTAATGCTTTCCTGCTTGCTAATGTTTTTGATAATCCAAGTGAACTAACTGTATGGCGTAAGTTGCAAGAGAGGAATCCTGTAGCTGAAGCTGCATTTAATGCTTTCCAGTCATTATTCGATAGTATCAGTGGTGCTGAGAAAGTGCTGTGGCTCAAATCTGGTTTGACTAAGATTCGTTTAGTTAATTTTGATGGTTGGGGCGAACCTATAGAGCGTGGTGGTGGTTTAGAGTTTAGAGATACGGTGCGTTTCACTCAGCCACTCGCCTCGAGCTCAATCTATGAGCGTACTTTGCAGGGTGGTGGTGCTCAGCAATTCGGTTCAGCGCCGCGTACACGCCGGGCGGTGCGTGAGTATATTCAAGGCTTATTGGATTTGTCGACTAGGTCTATTGCTTCGCGCAAGGCTAATTTAACTAAGTACCTAGCTTCACTTATGCCAGCAGCTGAGTTCATTCGCACTATGGATAGTTGGTCTTTTACTTTGCGTAAGACTTTGCGTAATGAAGTGTTTGGGCTAGATACTGAGCTTGATGATGTTTGTGTTTCAGAGGAGCATTTAAGAAAGTATTTTCGCCATGTAATTAAATCACCACTGGTATATTTGGATCATTTTAATATTGCTAGTAGACCTACTAGTAGATCCGGTTCCAAAATCAAAGAACTACTAGATAATCCAGCTTGTAATTATAGTCTCGACAAGCTTGCTGAAACCCTGCCACTGAGTG